>NZ_JBFRCY010000414.1:0-6448 GCF_052113305.1 Terriglobus sp. YAF25 | reverse complement strand
GACCAGGGTGTTTGCGGTGCCCAAATCGATTGCGAGATCGCTGGAAAATAGGCTGAAAAGGGAACGGAGGCTACGCCCCCGCGATGTGCGCTGCTGGAAACCGTTTGACGACATTTTGAAGCTGAAGTCCTGATCCGTAGATTAGTTCCATTGTAAGGCTACAAAATCAGCTTTGGGTCTGAGGAACACAATAAAACCGCGGCCCGATCGAACGTATCTGCACCATACCGCGAACAAGCTTAAGAAAGCACAGCTACTGTCAAGGTGTCATCAAAAGCGGCACGGTGTGGCCCGGTTGATATTCTTAATCGGAAAGTGAGTTGTACACCATGATTATTGGCGTCCCCAAGGAAGTGAAGGACCACGAAACGCGTGTCRGCATTACTCCCGCCGGCGCACGAGCCCTCACCGAAGCCGGCCACAAGGTGCTGGTGGAACACAACGCCGGCGAGCTCTCTGCCTTCCCCGACGACGACTACCAGAGTGCCGGAGCCGAGATCGTTGGCTCCGCCTATGACACCTGGAGACTGGCCGATATGGTCGTCAAGGTGAAGGAGCCCGTCGAAAAGGAGTACGGCCACTTCCGCGAAGGCCTGACTCTGTTCACGTATCTGCACCTGGCTCCCCTCAAGGACCTCACCCAGAAGCTGCTGGACAAGCAGGTCACCGGCATCGCCTATGAGACCGTACGCGACCGCTTCAACACCCTTCCGCTGCTCACCCCCATGTCTGAGGTCGCTGGACGGCTCTCCGTTCAGGTGGGCGCCGAGTACCTGACCAAGGCCCATGGCGGCCGCGGCCTTCTGCTGGGTGGAGTTCCGGGCGTTCCCCCGGCGAACGTCGCCATTATCGGCGGCGGCATCGTTGGCACCAACGCCGCCAAGATCGCCGTCGGCATGGGAGCCAAGGTCACCATCCTCGACCTCTCGCTGCAGCGCCTGCGCGAGCTGGATGACATCTTCAGCGGCCGTGTAGCCACTGTCGCCTCCAACAGCTACAACATCGCCCGTGCCGCCGCCGAGGCGGACCTGCTGGTCGGCGGGGTGCTCATTCCGGGTGCAGCAGCACCCAAGCTGGTCACCAAAGAGATGGTCGCCACCATGAAGAAGGGCGCGGTCATCGTCGATGTGGCGATCGATCAGGGCGGATGCATCGAAACGGCGCACCCGACCACGCACTCCGATCCCTCCTACGAGGTCAATGGCGTGGTGCACTACTGTGTGACGAATATGCCTGCCGCCGTTCCCAATACCAGCACGCTGGCCCTGACCAACGCGACCTTCCCCTACGTGATGCGCCTGGCGCAGAACGGCGCCGAGGCCGCCATCCGCCAGGACAAGGGCATCGCCGAGGGCGTCAACACCTACCGGGGACACTGCACCTACGGTGCGGTCGCAAAGGACCAGGGTCGCGATTACACCCCGATCTCCTCGCTGATTCAGTAGATCCGATCAAGAACATACGGCGCCGCGTGCTTTTGCCCGCGGCGCCGTTCTGTTTTCTCTACTACTGGAAATCCCTCCACTTCGATTTTTCACGCACGCATCGCCTACGTCATTGATCACAAATCACTTAGATAAAACATTGCACCCGCCCTAGAGGAGCTTCCAGCCCTGAGGGCAATCCCTAGAGCATTTTCCCTGTTGCTGGGTAGCCCGAACATTGAACAGCTCCGCCCGGAACTCGACATCCGTTCGCTCTCCGACAGCCGTATGCTTCACCAGCGCCAGATCAGCGTCGCGATACGCCGGCCCACGTACCGGGTTACGCGAGGCGTTACCAAACGTGAACTGCGGCGCCGTTTGAAATGCAGCGGTATTGAAGAAGCGTTGCGGCGTGCGCTGGTCTGCAGGCAGCGAAGGCGACGTCAGCATATTCGGCCTCTGAAGCACCATGCCCGCAAACGAATTGTTATTCGTCGCCTGCGTGACCGGGACCGGCATGCCGCTCTGCATCGTGCCGATGATATTCACCGTCCATCCACCCAGCAGGGCCGTAGCTGCTCCATGTCCACGGAACTTCGGCAGGTCATAGACGACGCTGGCCGTCAGCACATTCGGCATATCGCCGCTCGACGAATCGCGCTCCAGATAAGGACGGAAGGTATCTGCCGCGATCAGTGACGAGCTGTTGGGCGAAGACAACACCGTCGAGGAAAACACCGACGATGCATCGTCAATCAGTTTCGAGTGCGCATAGCTCGCCAGCAGGTACAAGCCACTGGCAAGCCGCTGTTCCAGTCTTGCCTGCAAAGCGTTGTAGTTACTGGTGCCGGAGTTATTGCGATACGTCGCCACGTTCTGGAAGCGGGGATACGGCTTCAGCAACTGTGCCGCGGCAATGGTGGGTGTATCGAGCGTCGAACCCGCAGGCAACTGTYCGTAATAAGGATTGGTGACACGGGCAGTCAGCGCTGTCCCCTGCGCAAGCTGAGCAGCCGTGAGCTGATTCAGGTTTGAGTCCGGAATGCCGACGTGCACGATGTGCGACCCGACGTAGGCCAGCTCCAGCGACATGTTCTTCGTAATGGCGCGCTGAACTGCGAGATTCCACTGTTCAACGTATCCCGATCCAGCCTTACGGCTCGCTGTATAGACGCTCTGTCCCAGACCGGCATCCGGTGTCAGCGGAATGGACGAAACCGTCGGTCCGGTGCTCAGTTTTAATGGAGCCACGTAGCCATCCTGTGTGCGCTGTTGCACATTCTGGATGAAGGGATACTGCGGTGTCGTAAACGGCGTCGTAATACCGCTCTGGTCGATAAACACGATGCCGAAGCCGCTGCGCAGCACGGTCTTCGGATCGACCGCATAGGCAAGACCGACACGTGGTGCAACATTGGCCCAGTGCAACTGGCGCGCGCTGCGGGGGTAGCCATTCACGCCCAGATAGTCGAGCTGCTGCGTGGCCAGATTGAATACCGCTCCCTGGTTATGCGTCTCGGTGGATGGCATGTGCAGCGTCCAGCGTGCGCCCAGGTTCAGAGTCAGACGAGGCGTGACACGCCAGTCGTCCTGCAGGAAAAACTCGTGGATGTAATCGCGCGGCCGGATCGTCTTCGTCTGCAGATCGATGGAGAAGGTATCCACCTGCCCCAGCAGGAAGCTGGCAAAGGCATTGCCTCCGCTGGCGCCGCTGGTCCCGGTGGTATTCGTGCCGGTCGTTGTGAAGGCGAAGGAACCGGTCGGGTTCGGCGGCGAGATAGCGTTCAGCTCATACCGGCGCAGATCGCCACCGGCCTTAAGGGAGTGGCCGCCGTGGGTCCATACCACCATGTCGATCAGTTCGCTAACCGAGGTCTGATACCGTGCCGAGGTGCTGGCGTTGGCGCCGAGCTGCTGGAGTCCCGTGAAGGTGAAGAGCGGCAGCGTATTGTTGAACGCCGCGTTGACCGGAATACCGGGAATCCCCAGATCGGCCGATGGAGAATTGGCGAGCGATACGCCGTTCTGCGAGTTGCCGCGGCGCGTATATCCCAGCCGGAAGTTATTCAGCACACGCGGYGAGAAGAGGTGTGTCTCATTCAACACCACCTGCTGCCCCAGAACATCCGTAAGGCCGGAGACATTTCCGGTTCCAAGCACCGAGCCGGAGATCGATCCCGAGCCATCTGCAAACGGCGTCACTGGCCGCTCAACCTCATGGTAGTAGGTGTAACGCGCAAAACCACTGTCCTTCGCGCTGAAGGCTCCATCCAGTCGAATGTCGAACTGGTTCTGATGATCATCATCCGGAGCCGTACGGGTGTAGTTATTCGCCGAGCCGCTGCTGGTCGGTGTAGGAATACGGCCGACCAGCCGCTGCGCTACGGGATCAAAAGCCGAGGTGATGACGTCGTTCGTAAACTCCTTGCGCTGCACCTGGCCGTTCACGACAGTTGTCGACGACGGGTCATAGATCTTCGCTACACCGGTAAAGATGCCTTGCTGCATTGCCGCCGTCGGCACGGTGGAGATGCGAGTGACACCGATGCGCTGCTTGATCCCCTGATAGTCCGTGAAGAAGAAGAGACGGTCGCGCTTGATCGGTCCGCTCAGGGTTGCACCAAACAGATTGCGGCGATACTGCGGCTTGCGGGCCGTAGAGGAGGCGAAATAGTTGCGGCCATTCAGTGCCTCATGACGAAAGAACTCGAAGACGCTGCCATGAAAGGCATTGGCGCCGCTGCGCGTGGCAACGTTCACCACACCGCCGTTGAAACGGCCAAACTCAGCGGGAACGTTGTTCGCCGCAACCGTAAACTCGGCGATGCTGTCGAGGATCGGAAAGAAGGCGACCTGTCCGGGCTCCGGCTGGAGCGCGGAGATGCCGTCGTACAGATACTCGTTCGTACGCGGGCGACCGCCGTTGATACGCGGCAGCACCGTGCCCGGAGGCAGCTCCACACCGGGAGCCATCTGGGTCAACTGGATAAAGTTCCGTGAGTTCAGCGGAAGCGCCACAATGGCGTGACTGGGAATCGTTGTCGCGATATCGCTGGTCGACGCCTGCAGTAGCGGAGCATCCTCATTCACCGTGACCGACTCCCCTGCTCCACCAGCTTTCAGCTGCAGTTCCAAAGTCACAGTCTGTCCGGTAGTGACCGTGACGCCGCGACGCTCCAGACGAGCAAATCCCGTCTGCGCCACGGCCAGGCTGTAGCTCCCGGAGGTGAGTTGCGTGAATGAGAACTCACCCGATGATCCCGCTACGGTCTCCCGTGCAATCGCGGTCGCAGTCTGTGTGAGAGTGACCTTTGCCCCCGCCACTGCCGCTCCGCTTGCGTCCACGACACGTCCTTTCAGTTCACCAAGAACCTGTCCGTCTGCACGGCCGAAAAGGACAAGCAGGCAGACGAAGGCGATCAGAAGAGACGTGCGCGGAAATCTGAACATACGACGAATTTATACGATTCTAATCGTATTAATCGAATTGGCGCGGATGCATGGGTGGGAGCCATCTGTGGCCGCGACATCGTCCTCAGCGGCTGAAGCCGCTTGCTTTCCACGTTCGACTGCGGCGGCTGAGCCGTGCCCTTAAGCAAGGCATTCGCACCCGGGGTGCGAAATGGTTGCGCTACGCGCAACGGTTTGAGGGTTTCGCCCGCTGCTCCCACCGGAAACCGCGACACACCCTAATCCAACCGCTCAATCATCACATCGGTCGACTTCACCAAGGCTGCCGCCGTCTGTCCCTTTTTCAGGCCGAGCTCGCGTGCCGCCTCCGCGGTAATAATGCTGTTGATCCGCTGCTCGCCGATCGCCAAAACCACCTGCGCCAGCAGACCCTCGATCCGGACGCTGACGACCTTCCCGACGATCTGGTTCCGTCCGGAGACCCGCCGGTACCGCTCACGCGACTCCTCCTGGGGCCGTTTCCGGTCCTCGGCAAGGTATGGTTTCAGCACCGGCTCCGGAATACGGTGATGCCCCCCGGGGGTCGTCACTGTCTTCAACTTGCCGCTCAGAATCCACTGCTTAATCGTCGGATAACTGATGCCGAGCATCCGAGCCGCTTCCCGCGCACTGAACATTGCCACCGTCGCCATACAGCATTCTGTACCATAATCTTCACGGACTGCATCTCCAACTCCCTCGCCGTGGAGCTCTCCCGCTATGCCGCTGCCAACGCACGTGCCGAGGCCCAGGCGATTGCCACCTCCCTCCCCAGCAACAACAAGGACCTGCTCCGAAAGCTGCAGGAACACGACATCACCTTGCAGGGCGGCTTCGTCGCCATTTACCGCAACAATGTCCTGGTCGCCGCCATCCATCTGCCGCAGGAGCAGAATGGCCATGTCGTCATCAAACAGCTTCTTCCGGAGGGAAGCACTGCAGCGGAGGCCTCCGCCTCCGTCGCAGAGCTGCTCCAGACGGCGCTCCGCTCTGACGACCCCCTCTACTCCGTAGGCAAACAGGACTTCGCTCTGGGTACGGCATGGGTCAAACCCAATGGAGACATCGTCGTCGTCGGCCTTCCTCTGCCGGCAGGCATGTCTGACACCGTCAACCGCATCCGCACCGCTGCCGATACCTACTGGACCCTCTTCCGCACACGACGCTCCATCCGCAACCAGTACATGCTGCTGCTGCTCATGATCACGGGCCTGGCGCTCTTCGCCTCGGTCTGGCTCGGTCTGCACCTCTCGCGGCAGGTTACCCGGCCGGTAGAGACCCTGGCCGACGCGATGGAAGACATCGCTGCCGGCAACTATGCCCGGCGCGTAGAGGCCAGCGCCACCGAAGAGCTGGGCGAGCTGGTGCGATCGTTCAATCACATGGCGACCGACCTGCAGAGCTCCCGTGCGCAGATCACCGAATCGACCCAGCAGCTCTCCCTCGCCAATGCCGCCCTGGAGGCCCGCCGTAAAGAGCTGGAGACGATGCTCGAGACCATTCCCAATGGCGTCGTCATGCTCGATATACACCAGCGCGCCATGCTGGCGAACCGTGCCTTCAGCGAGATGCTC
>NZ_JBFRCY010000413.1:0-4169 GCF_052113305.1 Terriglobus sp. YAF25 | reverse complement strand
GACCAGCATGGCCGAGAACTTCATACGCTCGGCAAAGGCGCCCGGGATAAGCGCCGGCGTAATGATGGCGAACATGAGCTGATAGACCATGAAGGTCTGCTCGGGAATCGTTGCCGCATAGGTCGGATTCGGAGTCAGGCCAACACCTTTGAGAAACAGATGATGGAAGCCGCCAATGAACGCATTTCCATGGCCGAAAGCGAGAGAGTACATCACTACGGCCCACAGAACCGTGATGACCGCCATCATGGCGAAGGTCTGCATGAACGTACCGAGTACATTCTTCTTACGCACCAGACCGCCATAAAAGAGTGCAAGTCCGGGACCGCTCATCATCAGCACCAGAGCGGAGCTGACCAGCATCCAGCTATTGTCGCCGGAGTCGACTTTAGGAGTGCCTGCTGCTTGTCCAAATGCAGGAGCGGTCGCCAGAACCAGCCCCAGAAGTACAGCTAGATACACTTTCACACTACGAAGACGCATGCACATTTCACCTGTTCTTCTACTGAAGGCCCTACGGGCTACCGAAAGCTCTGCAGACGAGGGCTGACGCCCACCGAAAGCATGCAGATGTTCCGTGGATGGCTCTACTTTACACAATTGTGAACACACCACAAAGGCTTTCTCTAGGGCATGTCATCCAATTTCTGCCGTCAGAAATTGGAGGCGCGCCCTACGCCAGCAGCGACTCGGCGATAAACCGCCATTCCTCCTCAAGAGATCCCCGAAAAACGGACTTCCCCGCCCGGCCGTACCAGTAACCGGCGTTTCCCTCATCGCCTTCCTTACGATGCAGGTAGGCGTGGACCCAGGCGCAGTCACCAAATTCCTCCACCTGGGCTGTCTCATGCGCCGCATTCCAGTCGCCATGGGCATCGTGCCACAAGGCACGCAGAGCTCGCGGCAAGCCTTCGGGCCTGCCGGCCATCATCTCCTCAACCGTCATGGCCTGGCCGCCCATCCATTGGCCTGGAGCCAGTGCAGCAGCAGGTTTGGCCACTCCCGTAGCGCCGGATCTGCCTGGGCAAGACCGCTGCCATGTGAACCATGTTGGAAGGCATGCAGCTCTACTGGAATCCCAGCCTTCACCAGTGCCTCGTACCACAAGACACTATTCATGACCGGCACGGTCTTATCATCGGTTGTGGTGTAGAGGAAGGTTGGCGGCGTTTTCGAGTTCACCAGGCCGGTCAGCGACATTTTTTCTACGAGCGCATCGTCCGGAGTCTCTCCAAGAAGCATCTTGCGCGAACCGGAGTGCATATAGGGCGCGTCCAGACGAATAACGGGGTAACACAGAATAACGAAGTCCGGACGGCTGTTCTCGTGGTCGATGGCGTCACCAGTTGCGAGACCCTCGTCAAACAAAACGCTGGTAGACGCCGCCAGGTGGCCCCCGGCGGACGATCCCATCATGCCGACCTTTTCTTTGTCGATGCCCCATTCTGCGGCGCGCGCGCGCACCGTACGGATCGCACGCTGCGCATCACCAATCTCAATGGGATGGTGATACTTCGGCCCCAGACGGTACTTCAGTACAAATGCGGCTACCCCTTGCGCATTGAGCCACTGCGCAAACATAGTTCCCTCTTTTTCAGTCGCCAGGTGTGTATAGCCCCCACCGGGAGCAACGACAACCGCAGCCTTGGTAGGGTTCTGTGCCGGAATATAGGCCGTGAGCGTTGGTTTATCGTCGTCGGCCTCTCCCTGCGCTCCAGGAGCACCGTTCGGCCAAAGCAACATCGGTGCCGGAGCCGTTGTGGGAGTTGAGGGGCCACCAGGAGAATAGGCAACCGCAGGAGGAGGGGTTTGAGCATGCATGGAGACAGCCGCTGCAGACAGGACAAAACTCACAAGGGCGGAACGGAGCATCGACGAAGATCACCTCTCGCCTACACCATGCCCGTTTGGATGCATGGCTTGCAACTGGAAATGGCTGTCATATCGGGAACCGTCTCATTTCGCGAGATGGATGTCCATAACAAGCCGGTTCAATGGGTACACATACCAGGTTCAGAGGCATTTTCCCTGTAGGTGTGGTGCAGGGATTCCACGCCTATGGGCGTTTCCGCAATGAAAACGCCGCTGCATGCCTCTTCCGGGATACTCAGCAACAGGGAAGATGCTCTAAACCCCGGCCGTAAGTTTTCGCCAGTCAGTGATCGGCTTTCTAAGTGCTTTGGTCATCACACAGCCATTTCAAACCGGCGTCTGCAACATCCCCCATCGCAGGCTGGTCTGTTCCGCGATGATTCATGACGATAACCGCTTCTCCCGAGCCGCGAACACGCACCGCAAGCATTCGGAAGCTGCGGTTGGAGCCATCCTCCCAGATCACCGTGCGCTCCTTTCCGTGCAGAGTTCGTGTTCGCACGCGCCCGCCGAGAGCATAGTGCTGCTCCGGCATCCGCAGAGTAAAGAGCCGTTCGGTCGATGCCTTGCTCAGAATCTCTTCCTTGTCCACGGCGTCGAGAATGCGCAGCATCTCTGGGGCATTGCTATAAAACCCACCGACCATCGCCATAAAGCTTGGCATCGTGGAAGGGTCCGGTGTGCCGTCTGCCTTTCGGCTTTCTGCCATGCCCGGAATCGCGAGCGATTCTCCGTAAAAGATGCCGCTGTGTTTCAGGCCCAGCGGCTTCCATAGAGTCTCGGCGGCAAGCTCTTCGTAGGTCCGACTGGTCGCATGCTCCACAGCGGCACGGACGAGCAGCCAATTGGAATGGGAGTAGTCCCAAGTTGATCCCGGCTCAAATTGCAGATCGCCGCTCGCCCAGCGAGCCACGGCCTCATCGGCCGTGGCCTGCAGCCTACGATCCGCACGCAGTGCAGGAATCACCTGATTCGGTACACCACTCTGGTGGCTCATCAGATGAGCCATGGTCAGCTTCGCCCCATTATCTTTGCGAAACGCTGGAAGATAGGTCGAGATCGGGACATCCAGCGAGAGTTTGCCTTTGTCAACCTGTTTCAGAACGACGATCGATGCGATCCATTTGGAGATGGAACCACCTTCAAAGACCGTCTCCAGCGTGACCGGTGTCCCTGGCTCCGTCCGGGCATCTCCGAAGACATATTGTTCGACGATACTGTCCTGTTTGCCGAGCAGAATCACTCCGCTGAAATGCTGCGCCTGCGCATAATGCTTCACGGTATCGCGAAACGAAGATCCTGTCTGTGCACGAAGCGAGGACGCCATGCAGACGAGAGCGGAGTTTGTGAGGAAGGAACGGCGAGTCCATGCGGACGTTCGAGACATAAGAGCCTCATACGGCGACGAGTCCCCATCGGTTCCGTGCAACGAAAAGGCTGCCATCAATGGCAGCCTTTTCGGTACGGCGGAAATGCTTATTTCATGACGGCATTGCAGAAGAGACCGGACCAGTCGACAACGCTCTCGGCAAAGACACCGGTGATCTTGTCTCCCATGCCTTCCAGGCACGCCATCTGCACAGCGAAGTTGCCGATCGTAGAACTCTCGACCGCGCCGCGATGCACGTCGAGGCCAGTAGCCTCCGCGGTGAGACGGTTGAGAAACTCATTCTGACTGGCCCCGCCGACAATGTAGAGCCGCCTGAATTTCTTGCCGCTATGGAGCGAGATACGATCCAGCACCTTGGCATATCGCGCAGCGAGCGAGTAGAAGATCAGATTCGCGATAACCGGGGCTCCTGCTGACGAAGTATCGAGAGCCGGCAGTCCTTTCTTCGCACGCTGTGCGTTAATGCGCTCGGGCATCCGCTCGGGCAGCAGCAGGTCTTCATCATCCACATCGAGCAGGGCGTCGGGCTTGCCAATCTGCTCTGCAGCCTTTATCAGGTCCGCAATGTTCCATGATTTCCCTTCTGCCGCCCAGTACGCCATGGATTGCTCCATCAGCCACATGCCGTTGACGTTCTTATGGAAGCAGATCCGGCTTCCCACGGCTCCGAGGTTGGTGAAATTGTCGGCCTTAACGGCGTCGCTGTTCCGGGGCTGCTCCAGCAGCGTACCAACCAGGGACCATGTTCCCGAGCTGATGTAAGCCCAATCACGGCCGGAGGCAGGAATGCCCGCGATGGCCGAGGCAGTGTCGTGGCATCCGGGAGCAATGAGCCTGGTTCCCTTGAAGGCCGGCAACTCGGCGAGCGGGCCGCGGACTTCGCCGAGATCCGATCCCGGAGGAACGA
>NZ_JBFRCY010000412.1:0-4518 GCF_052113305.1 Terriglobus sp. YAF25 | reverse complement strand
GTCTCAATCAGGTAGTCGTAGGCAGCCATCGACGAAGCGCCTTCCGGCGAGAGCAGCAGGCCTTCGTGCTTGCCCCAATCGGAGAGCGCGTCAAAGATCTGATCGTCAGTTCGCGAGACCACAGTGCCGCCGCTGGCGCGGACGATATCGAGAATCAGATAGTCACCATATGGCTTTGGCACCCGCAGGCCCGACGCGAAGGTCTGCGCATTGGGATACATGACCGATGCCTTTTCGCCAGCCTCATAGGCGACCGTGATCGGCGCACAACCTGCGGCTTGCACTGCAATCATCTTCGGACGAGGACCGGAGACCCAACCGAGCTCTTCCATCTCCTCAAAGGCCTTCCACATGCCGATCATCCCCACACCACCGCCGGTGGGATAAAAGACCGCCGCGGGATAGCGCCATCCGAGCTGCTCTACCAGCTCGTAGCCCATCGTCTTTTTGCCTTCGATACGATAGGGCTCCTTGAGCGTGGACATATCGAACCAGCCTTCGGCATCTTTGCGTTCGGCAACGATGCGGCCGCAGTCGGAGATCAGGCCATCCACCAGCGTGAGATGCGCGCCGTGAATGTGGCACTCCACCTGGTTCGACAGGGGGACATCCTTCGGCATGAAGATGTGAGCTTCCATCCCGGCAGCGGCAGCATAGGCAGCCATCGCTCCGCCGGCGTTACCCGCAGAAGGTGCCGCGACCTTGCGGATGCCCAGATGCTTTGCCATTGAGATGGCCATGGCCATGCCGCGCGCCTTGAAGGTTCCGGTAGGATTGGCTCCCTCTTCCTTAACCCATACCTTGCCGTAGCGGCGGCTGGGCAACATAGGCGTCCAGCCTTCACCGAGGGAAACCGGCGTCACCTCCGGCAAGACCTCGCGATAGCGCCACATTCCCGTGGAGCGAGGGTAGTCCGCTGTCACGCGATCACGGGCAGCAAGCCCTTTCGCCGCGGAGAGATCGTAGCGGACATAGTAGGAGCCTGCGCACTGTGGACAGACATTCTGCGGGACGGATGCGCTGGCCGTGTGGCCACAGCGCGAACATTCAAGATGCTTGATCGACGGCATACTTCCTTTATTCCGGACGCGGGTTATGCTCACGCCAGACTTTGTAGGCGCCCCACGCAGCGAGAGTGCAGTTGTCCTGGATCTCGCTGCGAAGGATCATCTGTTCGAATTCGGCGACGGAGACACGAAAGATCTCGAGGTCGTGCTCTTCCGGATCCCGCTCCGTTGCGCCCTGTTTCAAGTCCTCCGCGAGATAGAGATAGTGCCGCTGACGCATCACGCCATAAGCAATCCACATCTCGTTGAGAAGAGTCATGCGGCCCGCAACCAGGCCGGTTTCTTCACCCAATTCCCCATGAGCAAGCTCCTCGGGAACGATATCTTCAGTCTCCCAGCCACCCTGGGGGAATTCTTTGAACCGCTTACCGATGGTGTAACGATACTGTTCCACCAGGTAGACGAACTCTCCCTCGGATGTGCGCTCCAGAGGAATGATGATGCAGGCCGGGTCTTTCTCGATAACGCCATAGACACCCCGCACGCCGCCCGGGCGCTCGATGATGTCTTCCCGCACGCGTGTCCAGGGATTGCGGTAGACCTCGCGTGAGGAGATGGTCTTGATCGACATGAGTCTCCTACTCGGCGGGGACCAGCACTTCGAGGTGCGAAGGATGGGCTGCCGAGAAATAGATGCTCTGCGTCTGCGGCTTATACGCATCCGCGGGAGCGGTCATGATGTTTTCCACGAAGGTCTGCGGATTGCGATCGTAGAGCGGGAACCACGAGGATTGCACCTGCACCATGATGCGGTGCCCTTTTTTGAAGGTGTGGTCCGCTCCGTGAAGACTCCACTTGAACTCAGCGACATGGTTCGGAGCAATGGCTTCAGGCTTCTCGAAGCTCTTGTTATAACGGCCGCGGAAGATCTCATCGACGATCATGAGCTGATAACCAGCCATGGGCGCGGGAGCATCGTCCGGATAGACATCGATCAGCTTCACAACCCAGTCAGCATCGCTGCCTGTCGTGGAAGCGAAAAGGTCCGCGACGATGTCGCCGGTGATGGTGGTGTCTTTATCGAGCGCGAGCGACTGGAAGACAGCCGTATCGTTACGGCTGGTCACGAAGCGCTGATCTTCCACCAGCCACTGCCGCCACTTCGATCCATTGCCATAGGTGGACTGGATCGGCCGGGGGCGATAGGGAACAGGATTCGCGGGATCAGCGACGTAGGTGACCACCGAAGATTTGTCGTCCCCCTTTGGCGCTGCGAAGCTGACACTCTTCTGCGGAGCCAGATAGAGCTTCGCCGTCTTGAAGCCGGTCTTCGGCGGCCAGACATCGTAACGATGCCACTGATCTTCACCGGTGCGGAAGCTGGCAGTGTCCCTGAGATCGAAGCCGGGTTTGTCCTTCAGGTAGAACTCGAAGAACGGAGCTTCAATGGTCTTGCGGTATTGATCGCCCGCGGGAGCTCCGAAATCAACCGCTCCTAAATGGCGTGAAGTGGCTCCCCAGCCGCCGTGGTTCCATGGCCCGAGAACCATGAAGACGGCATGCTGCTTGTCCTTCTTACCGTCGTGCGGACGAAGCGCAGCGTACTCTGCCTGTGTGCCCCACATATCTTCCTGATCCCACCAGCCGCCGACTTCAAGAGTCGGCACTTCGATCTGAGTCAGGCGGGCCTGTACAGCCATTTCCTGCCAGAACTTCGTATAGCTTGGCTGCGTTAAGAACGCTTTGGCTGTCGGCAGGTGATCCATGCCGGCTGCCTTGGCTGCGCCCTCAAAGTTCCGGTTTTTCAGGAACCACTCAAAGAGATCGTCATTCATGGAAACGCGCTGATCGTCTTTGGCGCGCTCCAACTGCTGCACATAATCGAAGCCATAGGTCTCGCGGAAGGCTCCGTTATGGAAGAAGTCGTCACCCATCCAGACATCCGTCATCGGAGCCTGGGGGGAGATCGCCTTCACCGCCGGGTGGTGATCGACGCCGGCCATCATGGCAAGAAAGCCGGGATACGAGACACCCAGAACACCTACGCGACCATTATTGTTCGGCAGGTTCTTTACCAGCCATTCGACCGTGTCGTAAGTATCGGAGCTCTCATCCACCAGCTTGGCATCGGTACGATCGCCGTACTTATGGACGACCGGGCGATTCATGACGAACTGGCCTTCGGAGCCATAACGGCCGCGAATATCGGCGTAGACAAAGATGTAGCCGCTGGTGGCCAGCTCCGGCTTGGAGCCGTTCACCATGTCCGAACTTCCGCCCGCGCCGTAGGGCGTGCGCGACATCAGGACAGGCAACGGCTCCCCGGATTTCTCAGAGCCTTCCGGCCGCAGGATGACCACGTGCAACTTAACGCCGTCGCGCGCAGGAATCATCGCCTCGGTGCGGATGTATGGACGATAGTGGCTGACAGTGACGGGAGCGTCACCGATCTTGTCGTACGCCACATGCATGTTGCCGCGCGCAACGGTAAGACCTGTGACCTTTCCGCTGGCRTCACGCGTAAAGTCTACGGCCTGGTTGCCGCCCTCCGTGGTGAAACCACTTCCCTCAGGCTTAAGGGCAACGCGGCGGGCGCGCTCACTTTCCAGGGTGAGCGCGCTGCCGGAGAGGCGAACCGCCACCAGGACATCGGGCTCAGAATGCTGCGCGTACTCGCCCACCGCAGTCTTCAACAAAGCCTCATCGGCGCTTTGAGCAAATACAGGGGCAGATACGGCAAGCAGGGCAAGGCTACGAAGAGCGTACGAACGCAGCAGCATCATCGGCAGACTCCAAAAGGAACTAGGTCAGATTTCCGGCGGGGCTGGCCGCACACTGGAAGCCCACGCGGTTATGCGAGCCATCACAAAAGGGGCGCTTCTCACTGGCGCCGCAGCGGCGGAAGCCCCACACTGCCTCCACAGGGAAAATGCTCAGCGTTGCGAAGGCGGGGCATCCGAAGAAAGGTCGAGCAATTTGCGAATAGCAGCTAGCTGGAGGGCTCCGGACGCAGGCGGTCGCGCAATGAGATGGCTAGCTCTGTCAGGTGGCGCAAACGGCGTTCCAGAACCGGAGAAAGTCCGGGTTCGCGCAGGGCGAGCTCCGATTCCAGCAGAATCCCCGTCACCGACGACTTCAGCTCAGCCTCGAGGGATGCAGTGACGGCGCGCCGCGCGAGCTGCTGCTCTCGTTCGCGGCGTGCCAGCCCGGCACGAACCTCGCGGAGCAGCACAGAGCAGTCTTCCGCCGGCATACGGAACAGGATCGGCAGGGCCAGGCCGGAGTGCTGCCAGAAGAGATCAGCGCCGTCTGGATACTGCATCGCCAGATCAGCATCGACCATCACAACCTGGAACTCATTGCGGCGCAGCGTCGCCAAAGCCGACCGGCGGTTGGCGACAATCTCAATCGACGCGTTGAGGCGTTTTGACAGGAACGACGCGCAGCCTTCCGCCTTTGCCGAAGCACTGACCAGCAGAATCGTTGCTTCCATCGGTCTCTCCCTTAGATG
>NZ_JBFRCY010000411.1:0-6118 GCF_052113305.1 Terriglobus sp. YAF25 | reverse complement strand
GTGAAGAGCAGCGAGCTGATCTGGGAGATGTTGGAGGTTGCTTCATCCAGCGAGCCGCCGAGATGCGAGACGCCAAGCTTATGGCCCTCGCTCAGGAAGACAAAGCTCAGCAGGCAGAAGATGGCCGCAGCTCCGGGGAAGCCGGCGATGGAGGCGATCTTCGACCCCTTGGTTCGTTCTTCTTCCCCGGCGTTGAGAAGCATGATGACAAAGACAAACAGCACCATGACCGCGCCGGAGTAGACGATGATCTGTGCCGCGGCCAGAAACTCCGCTCCCAGCGACCAGTACAGCACCGCCAGCGACATCATCACCACCACCAGCGACAGCGCCGAATTGATCGGGTGACGCTGCAGCAGAAGGTTCAGCGCGGCCAGTACCGCCAGTCCGCCGAAGATTAGGAAGAGTGCAAGATGCATGATCGTATCGACTAACTCATTCTCACGAGCCGCGCGGGTTACCGGCTCACTCCAACCGCGGAGATCAACCTAACTTCTCAGCGCCATGATCAGGCTGGTGGCCAGAATGTTGGCCATCGCCAGAGGCAGCAGAAACTTCCAGCCGAAGCTCATCAACTGGTCATAGCGGAAGCGCGGCAGTGTCGCGCGCACCCAGATGTACAGGAACAGGAAAGCGAAGACTTTTGCGACAAACCAGAAGATCGGCAGGACCGCCTGCAGCCAGGCCGGACCGAAGGCGGGCAGCCAGCCTTCGAAGGGGCTCGATGCGCCACCGAAGAAGAGCAGGGTCGCGACGCAGGAGACAGTCAGCATGTTGGCGTATTCGGCCATGAAGAACATTGCGAACTTCATCGACGAATACTCTGTGTGATAGCCGGCGACCAGCTCCGACTCGGCCTCAGGAAGATCGAAGGGAGCGCGGTTGGTCTCAGCGTATGCGGCCATGAGGTAGATGAAGAAGCCGACAAACTGTAGACCGCCGAAGAAGTTCCACGACAGGAAGCCGTGACCGATCTGTGAGTTCACGATGTCGCGAAGGTTCAGCGAGCCCGCGCGCAGCACCACACCCACTAGAGAGAGGCCCAGGGCCAGCTCGTAGCTGATGACCTGCGACGAAGCGCGCAACGAACCCATCAGCGAGTACTTGTTATTCGAGGACCACCCCGACAGCGCAATGCCGTAGACACCGATCGAGGTGATACCCAGGATCACCAGAAGGCCGATGTTGACGTTCGAAACCTCGAAGATATCGACGCCCCGGATCTTGAAGGTTTGACCAAAGGGAACCACGGCGACCGAAACGAGAGCGCAGGCCAGCGCGATGACGGGAGCGGCAACGAAAAGCGGACGCTCGACCGACATCGGCATCAGGTCTTCTTTGAGGAAGAGCTTGATACCGTCAGCCAGCGGCTGCAACAGTCCGAACGGCCCCACGCGGGAGGGTCCCCAGCGATTCTGAATGCGGCCGATCACCTTACGCTCCAGCAGCACGGTATAGGCCACCGCCGTCAGCGTGATCACCAGCACCACGGCGATCTTGATGATCGTGATTAGTACGAAGAGTTGAAAGTCTGACAAGTGCACTTGGTTTCGTCTCTCTTAGTCCGCAGCCGTAGGTGTAGCTTCCTGGCTGTACTTGCCGTGAAGCTGGGTAAGTTTCTCCGAGTAACGGCCAAGTGTGCCGGAGGTAAACAGGGTGTCATTGGCCGGAAGCACCAGGTCACGGCGGTTAGCATCGCCGTCGATCTGTATCAGCTCGTTCTTGTTGACCCGTGGTTCGACGTGCTGGTCATTGCCGCTGAGCAACTGCAGGCGAAGCAGGCTGCCATAGCCTGGCACCAGACGGTGAATCTCGTCCAGGATGGCGAATGGATCGAACGGCGAGAGCTTCGGCTCCATGTTGTTGGCCGAGAGCCAGACTGCATGGCGATCCGCCTCGCCCGACTGGGCTCCGCGGGTCTGTCCGAAGTCGGCGCGCAGACCGTTGCCGAAGGGCACCAGCGTTTGGACCTTATGATCCATCTTGTCGGCGATGCGCACGATGATCTCGAAGTCCGAACGAACGCCGGCCTTATCCGCAGCTTTGCTGACGAGCTGCAGGTCACCGTAGCTGTTGGTCACCGAGCCCGACTTCTCATACAGGTTTGCTGCCGGCAGAACCACATCGGCAAGAACGGCCGTCTCGGTCAGGTACATATCCTGTACCACCAGGAAGGTATTCTTCAACGTTGCCGGATCGATCGAGTAGCGGGCGACAGGGTTCGCTCCAACCACGTAGAGAGCTTCGAGCTCACCGGTCGCTGCCGCGTCGAACTGCTGCAGCAGATCCAGGCCTTTAGCAGCAGGGAAGTGATCGCCGTATTCGGTGGCGAACTCCTTCGGCTGCATCCACGGGGTGTAACCCGGCAAAAGGTCAGGCAGCAGGCCCATGTCGGCCGCGCCACGTGAGTTCACGTAGTCCGAGAGCAGGGCAACCTTCGCATTGGGCAGCGAGAGAGCAAACTGTACCAGCTTCTCAAGATCGGTACCGCGCAGCTCGTTGCCGATCAGGACCAGGAGGCTCTCCTCGCCCTTCACCGCGTCGCGGAAGGCTGCAACCGCATTGAGGTCGGCTGCTGCTGCCTGTGCCGCTGCGTCGTCACCATTGAGATATGCAGCCAGCGAGCCGTAGCCGAGGTCGGTTACCTGCAGGAAGGCCTTGGCCTGACGGCGAAGCTTGATCGGCGCGTGGTTCGCAACGTAGATGCGGGCCTTGTTCAGGCGTACATCCGTACGCAGATTCCATGCGGTCAGCGGGTTCTGGTTCGTCGGATCGCCGCCGACCAGAAGCACAGCCTTGGCGGTGGTAGTGTCGCGCTGCGATGCCGTCTTGCCACTGGTGCCGCTCAGAGCGCGGGCGAAGGTGGTGTAGTCAGCGGTGCGGTGATGATCGATATTGGCGGTGCCGAGCACGCTGCGGGCAAACTTCTGCAGCAGGTACGCCTCTTCGTTGGTAATACGGTTCGATCCGATGACGCCGAGTCCGTGGCCGCCTTTGCTGTCGCGCACTTCTTTGAACTTCTTGCCGACAACCGTCAGCGCCTCTTCCCAGGAGACGGGCTTCAGCTTGCCGTCGGCCTGGCGAACCAGCGGCTGTGTCAGACGCTCTTCGTGATTGGCGAAGTCGAAGGCGAAGCGGCCCTTGGCGCAGAGGAAGTCGTTATTGATGCCGGAGCGGTCACGGTTATCGCCGCGAACGATCTCCATACCATCCGACGAGCGGCGAACACCGAGTGTCGTCTTACAGCCGTCGCCGCAGTGCGTGCAGACAGTGCCGACGTGGTTCATCTCCCACGGACGGGTCTTGTAGCGATACGAATCCGAAGTTAGCGCACCGACTGGGCAGGCATCGATACACATGCCGCACTCTTCGCAGTCGAGCTGTTGCATGCCGGTAGAGGATTCGCTTGCCGGGATATTCGGAGCGATCACCGCAGAGGAGCCGCGGTTCTGGATACCCAGAGCGAAGACATCCATACCCTCGCCGCACATACGCACGCAGCGGTAGCAGAGAATACAACGCGGACGGTCGAAGTACACGGCCGGTGACCACTTCTGCTCTTCGCGGTGGTTCTTCGGCTCGGTATAGAAGCTCTCGGCCGCACCGTACTTGAAGGTCATGTCCTGCAGCTCGCACTCGCCGCCGGCATCGCATACCGGGCAATCGAGCGGGTGATTGCCAAGCAGGAGCTGGATGGTCGCCTTGCGGGCCTGAGCGATCTCAGGTGTTTCGGTCTGCACCACCATGCCCTCGGTTACCGGCGTGGTGCAAGCCGTCTGCAGCTTCGGCATCTTCTCAATGCGAACCACGCACATGCGGCAGGCAGCCTGCAGCGAGAGACCCGGGTAGTAGCAGAAGGCAGGAATCTCGATGCCCGCAGTCTTGCAGGCGTCGATCAGCAGCGTCCCCGCCGGAGCGGTGAGCTGTTTGCCGTCGACAATGAAATTTACGTCTGGCATTCCTTCAGTCCTCTAGTGGAGCGAACTCAACCATGGAAACCGTCTCGTCCAGGACAACAATGCCGCCCGAGCCGAGCATCGTGCCGGCCTTGCCCATCTGGTCGAAGTCGAGACCGACATCGAGCTCATCCGCCTTCAGCACCGGGCAGCTCGAGCCACCGGGAACCACGGCCTTCAGCTTGCGTCCGCCTTTGACGCCACCGGCGACCTCGTAGATGGCCTTCTTCAGGTTGTAGCCCATGGGCAGTTCGTAGATGCCAGGCCGCTCGACATGGCCGCTGATACCGAAGAGACGCGTTCCGCCATTACGCTCGGAGCCGACCTTGGCGTACGGCTCGCCACCCATCAGCAGGATGTGAGGAGCGCTGGCGATGGTCTCGGCATTGTTGATGACCGTCGGTCCACCATACAGACCCACGACAGCAGGGAACGGAGGCTTGATCCGCGGCACACCGCGCTTGCCTTCAAGCGACTCCATCAGAGCCGACTCTTCGCCCACTTCATAGGCGCCGGCGCCGGTCTGCGTGACGATATCGAAGTCCACGCCTTCTTTGCCGAAGATGTTCTTGCCGAGGAAACCCTTCGCGTAGGCATCGGCAACAGCCTTCTCCACGATCTTCAGCAGGTAGCGGTACTCACCGCGCAGATAGATGAAGCCCATCTTCGCGCCGATGGCGAGACCCGCGATCATGGTGCCTTCAATGACAGCGTGCGGATCGTGCAGGAAGATGACGTGGTCTTTGCAGGTTCCGGGCTCGGACTCGTCACCGTTCACCAGAACGTACTTCGGCTTCTCGCTCTGTTTCGGCACGAAGCTCCACTTCATGCCGGTGGGGAAGCCCGCGCCACCGCGGCCGCGAAGGCCGCTGGCCTTCATCTCATTGATGACCCATTCGGCGCCTTTTTCAATCGCCATCTGGACCGCCTTATAGCCGTCCAGTTCCAGGTACTTCTCGATGTCCGCAGCGCCGGCGCCGAAACGGCGGGAGATGATCTTTACTTCATCCGGGTGGGAGACAAGGGTAGGCATTACTTCACGTCCTTTCCACGACCGGCAGCGTAGTCATCCAGAATCTGGTCGACCTTCGCGGGAGTCAGGTCCTCGTGGAAGTCATAGTTCACCTGCATGGCAGGAGCCCAGCAGCAGGCTCCGATGCACTCCACCTCTTCCAGGGAGAAGAGCTTGTCGGAAGTGACTTCCTTGTGGCCTATGCCCAGTTTGGCTTTGCAGTGATCCAGGATCTCGTACCCGCCACGCAGCATGCAGCTGATGTTGGTACAGACCTGCACGTTGTACTTGCCGGCCGGCTTGGTGCGCAGCATGGAGTAGTAGCTGAGAACATTGCGCACGTCCAGCTCGAACAGGTCCAGACGCTGCGCGATCTCATGCACGACGGCGTCGGAGACGTAGCCGACCTCGTCCTGTGCGTACAACAGCATGGGGATCAGCGCCGAACGCTTGACCGGATACAGCGTCACCAGCTTGTCAAAGCGGGCGGCCAGCTCAGGCGAAAAGATCGTGTTGGTGACAGCGCTCATACACTCCAGGAACCAGCAGAAATTCAGTTTTGTGATCACGGCAATCCGCCGGTCACGTCTTATCGTCAGGGCAGGGCTTTGGCCATGCCGTTAACGTCAGCGGCGAAAAACCGCTTGAGGTTCTACCACTTCGGGGCAAACCCTAGGATACCGCGAACATCTCCCGCGCAAGCCGTTCTGCCGCGTGGTCCATCTCTTCCGTTACATCGGCGTACTGCACTGTGCCGTCTTCCTGCAGGGCGAAGTGAAGCTTGCCGCAATCGTCGCGTTCCATGTCGCTGGCGGTGAAGCGAAGCCAGCGATCATTGACGCGTACCAGAATCACCTCCGGGCCAACTTCAACCACGGCGTGATGCTTGCTGTTCAGCCCATGGGCGGCGCAATAGGTGCGCAACAACGACGCCCATGAGGTCCAAAGTTCGGTATGGAGACGTTCATCCATCTCTACACCATGCTCAACAACTGCTCATTGGTAACGGGGCCAAGAACATCGCGATCATCGCCATACATGTCCGTCTCCCCACTGAGCCACAACACTTCAAACTCTTTGCCGATCGACTTCTGATCGGTTGTTCCGATGTACTCTCCGGATTCGTTCACCAGCCAGACGGTATTCTTTC
>NZ_JBFRCY010000410.1:0-4178 GCF_052113305.1 Terriglobus sp. YAF25 | reverse complement strand
CAAAGCCAACCGGCGGCGGCAGCGAACCTACGATCTGACGCTCTACAAACTCAGAAACCGCATCGAACGATGCTTCAACAGACTCAAACAGTTCAGAAGGTTCGCCACAAGATACTGCAAATACGTTGCTTGCTTCGCTGCTACCGTCGCCCTCGCATGCTCGTGGTTACACCTCCAGCAATTTGTCGATACACCCTAGCTATCTTCCCGCACCGTTGCCCGAAAGCCATAGGTCTCATACCGTGTCGAGAGTTTGCCATTCGATACGGTCACGACGGTATAGCCCTCGGGCGATCCCATGTGCGTACCCTTCCACCAGTTGCCGCTTACAGCGCCGGACGTGATGTACTGCACACCCTTCCAGGTAACGACCTCGTTGACGTGAGTATGGCCCTGCAGTACAGCCAGAACGTTGTGTCCTTCGAAGGTCTTGATCACCTCTGCCGAGTTCGCGACTGTCAGTCCGTGATGAGCTGAAGGCTTAGCCGGAGGCGGAAGGTATTGCTCGTAGGCTGAGATGATGGGAATGTGGCTGGTCACGACGATCGGCGTTCCGGCAGGAACTTTCTTCAGATCGGCGTCCAGCCAGCCTAGCTGATCCGCTTCAATGCGACCTTCATAGGCGCGGTCACTGGTGATGAAGATCGAGTCCAGAATGACGAAGTGAATACCCTTGTGGTCGAAGGAGCGGTAGCGAGCACCCATGCGGTCTTCAAAGGTCTTCTTGCCATAGAGCGGATCGGTCGGGGAGACGCCGCTCTTGGGATAGATGCCCAGGACATCGTGGTTGCCGATGGCATGATGCACCTTCAGGCCAAGGTCCTGCTCGCTCTTGTTGTAGAGATCGAACAGGCTGAGCGCACGCGAGGTTGGAACCTCCAGGGAGTCGAAGACATGGTCGCCACCCTGGATGGCGAAGTCTGCCTTGACGGTCCGCATCTTCTTGAACGCCATATCGCAGCCCTTGGCAGCATCGAGCTGCGGCTGAATATGAGTATCGGTCAGGAAGAGGAAGGTGAAGTCCTGCTGCTGAGCATGRGCGGACGGAGCGTCGACGCCGAGCGCAAGGGCGGCTCCGGCAGTGCCTGCGAGTGTAAGAAAATCTCTGCGATGCATGGCCAAAACGGTAGCCGATCCAGGTAAAGAAACGATGAATGTGGCTTGATGGAGGCGATACACTCGTTGCCCCATTCTTCGCGGCTTTATCGCGAAGGGTGGGGTATCGAGCGAAGCGAGACAGCCGTTGTCTTGAGATTGGAACGATGTTTTTAGGAGTGTTTGTCTTTGCTCTACACTCAATCCCGAAGAACGGTCGCGCACAGCGCGATACCCCACCCTTCGCTTTCAGCGAAGAATGGGGCAACGGATGTTGGAGCCCATCGAAGGCTGTGGTTTCGCTCGAAACTTTCTGATACTTTCCTACTTGCGCCGCCTCAACTTACCATCAGGCGTCAGCTCATACAGCCCGCCGTGGTAGTACATCTCTCCCGGCAGATAAGAGCAGAGCCAGATGATGGAACCCATCAGATCACGCAGCGGATACAGCAGCGTGTAGCGCGCCCAGTTCGGGTCGTCCAGTATCCTCAGCATCGTCAAAGCCTGCGCCATACGGTTTGCGCAGGCAGCAGCGAGGAATCCAAAACCGAACAGGGGATGACCTGCAAACAGGCCCCACAGCAGGCCGAGCACACCAAAGGGCAGGGCAAAGGTGAGACCGGTGCCGAGGTGCCCTGCGGGCCGGGAGCGGCGCGTGCTCTGCATCCAGCGAAGCTGATTGCGGAAACTAAGCACCAGCGTGGTCTTCGGCACGGTCAGGTCGATGATGTGCGGCGACATGATGACCCGCCTGCCCTGCTCGGCCAGGCGATTGCCAAGGATGAAATCTTCGGCATGGTACTGGCCGAGGTCCTCGTATCCGCCGGCATGGGCGAAGGCATCGCGGCGCAGGATCATGGTGACGCCTAGCGAGAACTTTGTGCCGCCTTCAACCATGGTCGCCACCAGGACGCCGGCGCACATCTCCACGGTCTTGCCCATGGCATCGAGAGCGGTGGCAATGCCGGGCTCGTCAACGGTTCCCCGGTAGAGGCAGGAGGAGAGAGAGGTGCCGTCTTTCAGGTCCTGTACACAGCGCAGCAGATAGTCCGCACCCACGCGCGCGTCCGCATCGCTGGTGACCAGCGTCTCGTGCCTTGCGGCTTCAGCCAGCACGCCGAGCGAGTACATCTTCGCGTTGGGATACTTCGGTTCGCCGCAGGTCAGGTAGCGCGCATTGACCTGCGGATATCGCTGTCCTACCCGTTGTGCCAGTTGTAAGCCGGCATCGTTGGAGTGACGGGCAACAAAGATCATCTCCCATTCGCCCGGATACTGCTGCTCGAAGAAGGAGGCGAGGTTGCGCTCGAGGCCGGGCTCATCGCCATGCAGCGGCTTGCAGACGCTGACCGGAGGAACAAAGTCAGCAGGCACGCGCTCAGCGGCCCTTTTGCGGGTACGGTATTTCAGCGCAGCCACAATCACCATGCCGGTATAGATGGCAGACGTGACTGTGCCCAGAATCGAAAGAGACAGCAGGCCCCGGAGAGCCCACCCCCACGGTGTCAAACTCACTATTTCTTCGGCCCCACTGGTCGCTTGAAAGGTACGAGACCCGGACCCTGCGGCTGCTGGGCCTGATGGATGCGGGTGATCATCTCGCTGCGGACATACTCGACAAAGCTCTGCATCTGCCGGTTCATCTCTTCCATGCGCTCACGCATCTGCAGCACGATCGCGATGCCTGCGATATTCACACCAAGGTCTCGGGCAAGGTTGAGGATGAACTCCAGGCGTTCCAGGTCTTCGTCGGTATAGAGCCGAGTGTTGCCTTCAGAACGGGAGGGCCGCAGAAGACCTTCGCGCTCATATAAGCGAAGCGTCTGCGGGTGAATGTCATACATCTCGGCCACGGCCGAGATCATGTATGCTCCCTTCGACTTACGCTTGGTCGCCATAAACTACTCCCATAGTATTCGACGCCGTTTGTAGTTCGAAAGGATATGTTGCAGCAACCGGCTGAAGTGGACGGCCATCTGAACGGATAGTTATGGGATTTCTCTACAAGATTGGCAAGCGGATGGCTCTGCGCAAGCTCTATCGGGCAGCGACAGCAACCAATCCGGCGGCCCAGGTGTTGCTGGGCGCCGCCGGTATGGCCGTTACGGCCGGTGCGGTTTATGTGGCGAGCAAACGCCGTAAGGCCGTGCAAAACAAGGTGGTGGTGATCGCCGGTGGATCTCGCGGCCTGGGCCTTGCCCTGGCGCAGCGCTTCGCCCGCGGAGGAGCATCGCTGGTGTTGGCCGCGCGCGATCCCGAGGAGCTGCTGCGCGCCCGGCAACTGCTGCTGGACCGCGCCGCTGTCCGTTACGCGGAGGACGTGCTGCTGGTGCCCTGTGATCTGAGTGATGAGGCTGCGGCGGCCGATCTGATCCAGCGCGCGACCACCCACTTCGGGCGCGTGGATGTTCTGATCAACAACGTCGGCATCATCCAGGTCGGCCCGGTGGAGGAGCAGCCCCTTGCCGCCTTCGACGAGGCAATGCGGGTGAACTTCTTCTCGGCACTGAATACCGTGCATGCGGTGCTGCCGCAAATGCTGGTCCGCAGATCGGGCACGATTGTGAATATTGYATCCATCGGGGGCAAGCTTGCCGTGCCCCACATGTTGCCGTACACGGCGTCGAAGTTTGCATTGACCGGGTTCTCCGAGGGGCTGCATGTAGAGCTGAAGTCGAAGGGGATTCACGTCACCACGGTGTGCCCCGGTTTGCTGCGGACCGGATCCCACGTCAAGGCGGAGTTCCGCGGGCAGCCGGAGAAGGAGTACCAGTGGTTTGCCATGGCGGCGATGCTGCCAGGGCTTTCGGCCAGCACCAAACGCGCTGCCAACCGTATCTTCAATGCTGTGGCGGCGCGGAAGGCGGAGCTGTTTATCACGCCGCAGGCCTGGCTGGCGGCCCGCATCCATGGTCTTGCGCCGGAGACCACCCAGACGGTAGCGGGAATCCTGAACGCCTGGTTCCTGCCCGAGGCGCCTACGGGCGTGAAACATGGGCCGGTGGCAAAGGGCAGTGAGCTTCCACAGCCGGAGTTCAAGCCGATTGCCGCATGGAACGAGCATCTACAGCGCGAGAACAACC
>NZ_JBFRCY010000409.1:0-4179 GCF_052113305.1 Terriglobus sp. YAF25 | reverse complement strand
GTACCGGTCAGTGCATTCGAGGCATTCACGCTGGTCTGGTTGAAGTTGGTATCGTGCGAGACCACCGAGCCCATGGTGTGATGATCGGTGGCAATGGCTACTCCGGTAGCTGCAGCAAGAGGTGTCAGCCACAGCAGATCCCGCGACCGGATACGCGCCGGACTGGTCCATATGCCAGCCTGGTCTTTGAGGATCTCCATCGGCATGCCGAGAATGATCTTGCGCTGGCTGGGACGGGGAGCATCGGGTAAAGACTGCTCTGTAGCTTGTGCCTGGCAGAACGGTACGGTGACAGCGATGGCGAGTGCAAGCATGCATGCACGCATGCGGAAGATAAACATGGCAAGGTCTCCAAAGGGATCGATCGGATCAGGGTTGGGCAAGGGAACACGCAGATAAAAGTGCAAACCGCTAGACCACGCGCCAATGCGCACGCTCTGTGAAGCAATCAGAAGCGGATCAGATACTGAAAGAGGCGCTTCACGTCCCTTTCATCTTACGGAGATGCAGCTTAACTCTGCCTTAAGGATATCAAGCCGCGCCTCGCAAAACGAGACTGGAAATTGAGCAAAAACTCGGGCACCATCGACAGGCACTTCTCCTGTAGGTGTCGGGTAGGGTTCCCGCATCGATGGGTGTTTTCCGCAATGAAAACGCCGCTGCACGCCCCTTCCGGGATACCCGGCAACAGGAGAAATGCTCTAGGCATTGTTTTGATTTCCAAGGAGGGATGCATGATTCCACAGGAGAAGAGCGCGTCGGTCGAGAAGGGCTTGCATGCAGCGTTCGGGGTTGCGACATTCGATGCCATTCATCCCATGGACGCCGGACTGGGCTCGGACCTGCTCTTCCGCATAGTTGTCGACGGAGCGCCCTACTCGTTACGCATCATGACCCGCATCGATGAGATCAACGATCCCGTGCGGCGGTTCACCTGCATGACGATGGCTGCCGATGCGGGCATTGCTCCTCGGGTCCGATATGTTGATATGGAGCAGGGCATCTGCATCACGGACCTCGTCGAGGAGGTTCCGCTCCTGGTCGAAGAGGCGCGTCTGCGGATACCGCAACTTCTGCGCAGGCTGCATTCACTGCCCCCGTTTCCTAAAGAGTTCAACTATGTGACGGCGAGCAAGGCGATCGAGAGATTCCATGGCATGGGCATCCTTCCACAGACGGAGATCGATGAGGTCTTTGCGTCGTATGCGCGCTTGTGCGAAGTCTACCCCAGAGATCCGCGAGATATGGTCTCGTGCCACAGCGACCTGAAGCCGGAGAACATCCTCTTCGACGGAGAGCGTGTCTGGCTGACGGACTGGAAGGCAGCTTTCGTAAACGATCGCTACTTCGATCTGGCGGTCGCTGGGAACTTCCTCATCGCAGACGAGGAGGACGAGCTTTCGTATCTTCAGCAGTACTTCGGCAAGCCTGCAGATGCGTATCAGCGAGCACGGTTCTTCCTTATGCGACAGACGCTGCATATGATGTACGCCTCGTTGTTCTTACTGCTGGGCCCAGGAGGGAAGCCGATCGATCGGAGTGAGCCGTTACCTGCATTCGATGAGTTTCATCGCCGGCTTTGGAGAAGGGAAATCAATCTGGCAGAGAGCGTGGCGAAGATCGTCTATGGACGGATTCATTGGGAGCGGTTGCTGCAGAACATGCGGCAGGCACGATTCGAGGAGGCTTTGCGGATGGTTGGGGAGGGACGTGTTACCGCAGAAGACGTCCGGACCCTGCTCCCCGTTATCTCGTGAGGTGAAAGACTTCGCCCTCAGCGGCTAAAGCCGCCGCCTGTGTCACTCCTGTGCGGGACGGCTGAAGCCGTCCCCTTAAGCACAACATTCGCACCTTCGGTGCGAACTGGTTGCGCGACGCGCAACTGAGCGATCTAGCAACTCTACCGCCAGCATTCGTTATCGACTTCGTGGGATGGGATAGTCAGGCGAGAGGGGAAATAGCGTTCCAGATACGGGAGCTATGTCTTTAGCCTGTCTTTTGTTTCGCGCATAGCGCGAATGCCTTGCTTAAGGGCACGGCTTCAGCCGTGCCGTACAAAGCCCCGCAAGGAAACGCGGCTTTAGCCGCTGAGGGCGATGTATGAGAAGCAGATTTTCTTCGCCGCGCAACGAAATAACAAACAAAAAGAAGGATCGAGCACAGCTCGATCCTCCACCCAACGCCTACTTAGTCCAACACCCTAGTCATCAGCATCCTTCCCATGTTTCGGCGACTCACTCGCATCCGCCAGCGGACGGAAGCGATGAACCGGAGCCGGCATGGCCGAGTCAGCTCCGCGAATGCTCTTCCACAGGATCTCGTTCAGCGCATACATCGGAGCGAGATCGACATCTTTGAAGTTCATCTTGCTGCTCTGCTTCGCGCCGTAGGAGTCCTTCGTGTTCTTTACGTTGACGTCGATCATCGGTTGGATGACGTCGAAGGGCGTATCCTTCGCCGTCGCACCGAACGCGGCATACATCGGCATCGCCGCGGCGTCGTACTGGCTCATCGGCGGCAGGCCGAGCAGTAGCTCCATCGACCGCACCATCGAGCTGGTCGTGTAGAGCGTGCTGTCAACGATGCCACGCTTCACATACGGGCTGATCACCAGGCCCACGGTGCGGCGTCCATCGACGTGGTCGGCGCCGTCCTGGGCGTCGTCTTCGATGATGAAGATGGCGGTGCTGGACCAGTAGCTGCTGTGGCTTACAGCATCGACAAGCTGACCGATGGCATAGTCATTGTTCGCGACCATGGCCTGCGGTGTGAAGGCTCCGGGCGTGGTGCCGCGGGTGTGATCTTCCGGCATGCTCATCACAATGTAGTTCGGCAGGCGCTTTTCAGGCTCAGTGCTGTCGTAGTTGGCTTCGAACTCCTTGAAGTCTTTCAGGAAGACTGCGACCTTATCCGTATCGCGGACGTTGAGCCCAAGACCATACTCCTTGGAGACATGGCCGACCAGCCCATCGGCTCCGGGAGCTGCTTCCATGCTGGTGCCGGTGCTGGCGCGCGCGGCGTTCTCGCCATACGAGCGATAGGTCAGGCCCTTGCGGCGGGCGACATCCCAGAGATGTCCTGCGGACGGAACCATCGCGCGCACACTGTATGAGGCGGCGCTGTGTGAGCCGTACTCGGCCGGCCACTGCTTCTCGTTGAAGTCGGTGGCGTAGGAGGAGTTCGACCAGGAGTGTCCATCGACGCTGACCTCACCATCGCAGTACAGGTTGTCGAGCACCACATACTGCTTCGCCAGCGCATGCTGATTGGGTGTGACCTTTTCACCGAAGAGCACCAGCTTCGGATCGCCATTGGCATTCGCAATATCGCCGAACTCCTGATCGTAGGTGCGGTTCTCTTTGATGATGTAGATCACGTGCTTGATCTGGCTGGCCTCGCCTACGTGCTGCGGAATCACGCTCGGCTCCTGCGGCGTCCGCGCCTCTGAAAGCATCGAGTCGCGATAAGGCGTGTTTTCTGATACCTGGCGCGTCCACTTCACGAGGTTGTCCTTCAGGTTCGTGACCGGCAGAACCTCAAGGCTGCTCTTCTGCAGCGTCTTATCGCTCTCCTTGCCGAAGTGCGGACCGTCCGGATCAGGATGGCCGCCCTCACCCTTGGCATTGGCGATATAAAGCGTCTGGTTCTTGTCGGTAAGCAGCAGGGCTGAAGGATACCAACCGGTAGGCACAAAGCCGACGACCGTGCTGTGCTCGCGGTTCTCAATGTGAGCGACGGCGATGGAGTTGTTGTCGGCATTGGCGATGTAGAGCAGCTTGCGCTCGTCATCGATGGCCAAGGCGTCGGGCGTCGAGCCCTCCGGCGCAAGCGGAGTCTGTGTCGTCGACAGCCGCTCCAGTACCTGAAGCGAGCGCGTATCGATCACGTAGATAGTGTTGTCATTCGAGCAGGCAACAAAGAGGCGGCCGTCGGCAGAGAGCTTCATCTCGTTCGGGTTCATACCGACGCGCACCGTGCGAATGACCTTATTGGTTGCGGTGTCGATCACGCTGACCGACTCGCTCGACCAGTTGGAGACGAAAAGCAGCTTACCGTCCGAAGTCAACGCAGCCTGGTAGGGAGTGGTCTCGACCGGGATACGGGTGACGATCTGGCGTGTCTTCGCATCGAAGACGACCACGTTACTTGGCCCGGAGCCGGTGCCGCGATTCACTGCAT
>NZ_JBFRCY010000408.1:0-4179 GCF_052113305.1 Terriglobus sp. YAF25 | reverse complement strand
CAGCAGTATCTGGCCCGTCCTGGTGTTGATTCTCTCCATCGCCGTCGACTACGGCCGCTCCCGGCATCTCTTTCGTGTCGCCAAAGAGTCCGGCTCGCAGGCCCTTGAGGCCGACGCGCTGCATTTCAGCACCGACATCTGGTCCTCCGTCGCCGTGCTGGCTGGTCTCGCAGTAACCTGGGCCGGCAGCTACTTCCACATCCCCTGGCTGCATCGCGCTGATCCAGTCGCAGCGCTCCTCGTCTCCGTTATCATTCTGCAGGTCAGCTACCGCCTCGCCCGCCGCACACTCGACGACCTGATGGACGCGACTCCCACGGAGACCCGCCGCGAGCTGCTGCGCGCCCTCACGCAAGTCCCCGACGTTCTCTCTGTCGACCAGGTGCGCGTGCGTCGTGCGGGCTCCGAACACTTTGTCGATCTCACCCTGGCACTTCCCCGCAACCTCACCTTCCAGCGCGCCGAGCAGGTCACCAAAGGCGCACGCGCCGCCGTACTGCGCATCGTTCCAGGCGCCGACATCGACATCAATACCGTGCCGACAGCCTCTGACTCCGAATCGGTCTTCGATCGCGTCAAAGCCGTAGCCGCGCGGCGCAATCTGAGCATTCATGATCTCAGCGTCCGCGAGATCAAAGACAAGCTCTACATCGAGCTCCACCTCGAAGTCCCCGAGATCATGCACCTCCGTGCCGCGCACGATCTGGTCACCAGGCTCGAGGCCGAGATGCGCCGTGAAGAACCCCGTATCGCCAGCATCCTGACCCACATTGAAAGTGAACCTGCGACCATCGAGCATACGGACGCCATCGCGCGAGACACGCTGCTCGAACGCGGCCTGCRCCGCGCTGCACAAGAGTTCCCGCAGATCCTCGACATCCACGACGTCCTGATCACCCGCACTGGCGACCACCTGCAGATAAACTGCCATTGCACTCTCCCGGACGATCTGCCCATGTCGGAGGTACATGCCATCATCACCGAGGTGGAAAGCCGCATGAAGCGCCAGCACCCTGAGGTCTCACGCGTCCTCATTCACCCAGAACCGGCAACCGACAACCGCCGTTGATCCTGCATCCCTTAATAGCTGTATCCTGAGCTGCATACCGTGAAACTGCGAACCACCATGATCCGCTTCTTCCGCATCCTGCTGGGTGCGGTCGCCATGATGACCGTAGCGCTGCTTTCGGCCTTCATCACCATGCGCCTCGCCATTCACGGCCGCGAGGTACAGATCCCGAACTTCGCGGGCTTGACCTATGAGGAAGCCGCAGCCAAGGCACGCGGCACCGGCCTGAATATGACGCTCGAAAACCGCTATTACTCTGCGGTGGTTCCCGCCGGACGCGTCCTGCAGCAGTACCCCGTAGCGGGAGTACGTGTACGGCGCTCCTGGCAGGTGCGGGTCACCCAGTCACTCGGACCGCAGCGCGTCACCATCCCCAACGCAGTCGGCATGCCGCTGCGGGAGGCCTCGGTCACGCTTCGCCGCGGCAGTCTCGAACTCGGCTCGCTCGCTCACCTCCCCATCGCTGGTCAGGCAGACTATGTCCTGGCCCAGTCGCCGCCACCCAATGCGGAAGGTGTCGACAAACCCGCGGTCAGTCTGCTGCTCTCAGAAGAGGAAGACGCAGAGCCGAAGGCGTGGGTCATGCCCAACCTCTCCGGCCTCACGCTGGCCGAGGCCGGCGCGCGCGTCTCCGCCATGGGCCTGCACATCGCCTACGCCCAGGAAGCCGCCACAGCCATCCCCCCAATTCCCTCCGTCGGCGCCACACCTGCACCACAGCCGGTCAAAGTCATGGGCACCGTCATCGCCCAGTCCCCCGCACCGGGCTCGCGCGTCACCGCCGCTGACCCGGTAAAGCTCACCATCGTCCACTAAGATCACGGGCGCAGGTAATCGCTCTTTATTTGTCATCCTGAACGCGAGCGAAGGACCTGTTTACGCTGCACGCAGTGCAGCCAGTTCGCACCACAGGTGCGAATGCCTCACCTGGGGCCCCTATCAACCTCTGAAGGCAACTAGAGGAAAGCCCGCTCCCTTATTCAATCCTTCAATTCTTCAATTCCCGCGCTGCAGCGGGAACTCATACCGCACCATCAACCCGCCCATCGGCGACTTATGGGCGGAGATCGTTCCTCCGTTCGCCAGCACAGTCTGCCTCGCAATCGCCAGTCCCAGGCCAGCGCCCTTTGTTTCGGCAGAACCATCAGAATCCGACACACGCTGAAAGGGTTCAAAGATCGTCTCTTCCATCCCCTCTGGAATGCCCGGGCCATCGTCATAGATCTTCACCAGGCCCACATCACGGACATCATCCACATGGCTTTCGACCGTAATCACTCGTGCGAATCGAAGAGCATTGCGAAGCACATTGTCGAAGGCACGCTGCAACAGATCGGGATAGCCTTCGATCGCAAATGGTTCCTCCCGGGAAAATGTGACTATCTTTCCCTGATGCTCGCCCTCAAACCGCGCGTTCTCCACGGCGGCCGTCAGAACCCTTGAAACGAAAAACCTGCTCCGGTTCTGATCCATCTCATTGCCACTCTCCAGACGAGCAAAGAGCAGCAGCTGCTGTACCAGGGCATTGAGCTGTTCCGACTCATCCTCAATCCGCTCCAGCTCCGGAGCCTTCGTCGCATCCAACCTGCGCTTGCAGAGCGCAAGGGCAATATTCAAGCGCGTCAATGGCGAACCAAGCTCATGCGCCGCATGCGCCAGAAATGTCTTCTGTTGCAGTACAAGCGATTCGATCCTCTCAGCCATCTCATTGAAGCCGCGGCTTACCCTGCCGATCTCATCGCGCCGTTTTGTCAGTGCGGGCTTGAGGCGTACGCGAAGATCTCCGGTGCCGAACGCCTGGGTCGCCTCAGAGAGCAGCGTAATCGGCCGCGTAAAGTAGAGACTCAATACCAGCGCAGCGATCGCAGAAAACGCGATAAAGCGCAGCAGCATAGCAAATCCGAACTTAGTCTTCGCGCGCCTTGTACCCGGATAAGGCAGCCTGGCGACAAATAAGGGCGATGTGCTCACGGCAGGGTCGGTCCGTACCGCAACCACCGTCTCGTCGATCGTTGCCATCACCATCGGGCTGATCCGGTTTCTCGCCCACTCCAGCAATTCAGACTCGCCGTACGGAAGCCTCACACCCCCCATCGCGGCACCGGAGCCGTTCGATGTCAGGAGATATCCGTTGAAACACTCTGGCCCCAGGCCTCCATGAAAGCCCTGCGCACTCTTCTGAATAGCGAGAGCCGCACACTCCTGTATCTTCGCGATCGGTAACTCTCGCGGCCGCTCGAACAACACCATCCTCGGCTCTCTACTGATGGGCAATACCAGCATGATCAGCAGACTGCCCAGCAGGATCAAAAACCAGAAGGTGCGGAAGATACGGAAGAAGACACTCACAGGCCAGTTCCATCCTGTGGAAGCACATAACTGTAGCCAAGGTTGCGGACACACTTGAAGCGATCTGTGCCGTCCGGATGAATTCCCAATCGCTTCCTGAGATTGTTCACCAGGTTATCGATGGAGCGGTCGACACCATGCGGTTCGCGTCCGAAGATGCGCCGGATCAAATCCTCACGCGGACGTGCTTCACCAGGACACTCCAGCAGAAGCCGCAGCAACTCATATTGACCTCCGGTCAGCTCTACCGGCCTGCCGCTGCACGACACCGTACGAGAGCCCTCATCCAGGAGGAGATCGCCCACAAGCCTGGTTGACACTTCCACAGCAGCAGGTTGTGTCCGGCGCAGAATACTGCCGATTCTCGCGACCAGCTCTTCCGGTTGAAATGGCTTCGTCAGGTAATCGTCGGCGCCATCGTTCAAACCATGGACACGATCGCGCGTCGCTCCTCGCGTGGTTAGCATCAGCACCGGAGTTCGCGTGATCTCCCGAAGCCGCCGCAGAGTCTCAAAGCCATCGATGCCCGGCAGCATCACATCCAGCACGATGAACTGAAACGGGCGCTCTGTCACGTGCTGGATCCCCTCTTCTCCACTGCGCGCGCACGTCACACTGAAGCCGGAAGGTTCGCAATACTCCGCCAGCAGCGCCCCCAGCGAACGGTCATCGTCAATCAGCAGAAGCGAAACACGGGCCTTCGGCGCTTGCACGTTTGCTGTCACGATCGATTGTCACCTGTTCTGATCGCGCGTCTCCAC
>NZ_JBFRCY010000407.1:0-4181 GCF_052113305.1 Terriglobus sp. YAF25 | reverse complement strand
CCTCGACGATGCACAGCACCTGGCCAACCTCGACCTGATCACCAACTTTGACAAACGGAGCCGCTCCGGGCGCCGAAGACTCATAGAATGTACCGACGATCGGAGATTTCACCTCTTGAATATCCTCAGCCGGCGCTTGCGCTTCGGCCACGGGCGCTGAGACCGGCGCTGCCGCCGCAGCCACCAAGGGTGACGGTGCGATCGTCTGCTGCGGAATCAACGTGGCGAGCTGTGTGTAGTCGATAGCCGCCGGAACAGGAGGGCCGGTGAATTTGATACGGACCTTGAGGTCGCCACGCTCAAGATCGAATTCGGCAATCTTGTTGTCTTTCAGAAACTCTACGAGTTCGCGAAGGTCCTTCAGTTCATTTGCTTCCATGCTTTATCTCTTCTTCCGGATTCGCTGGCGCCGCGGAACCGACCGCAGGCCCAGTCCTTGTTATAACTCGATCCAGGCTTTCGGCGACGGCGTTATGATCTCGCAGCCGTTGCGGTTAATGACGACGGTATCTTCAATGCGGATTCCGAAGCGGCCGGGAAGGTAAACACCGGGTTCAATCGTAACGACCATGCCCTCGGCGAGTGGCTGCTTCTGGTTGGCGGCAATCCTTGGTCCCTCGTGAATCTCCAGGCCAACACCGTGACCTGTGGAGTGCGTAAAATATCGTGCCAGCCCCGCACGCTTCAGAACACTACGGGCTGCTTCGTCAACATCGCCGCAAGTGACTCCATGCTTTGCGGCTGCCAGTGCCGATTCCTGCGCTTCCAGGACTGCGGCATAGGCTCTTTCCTCTTCAGCGGTTGCACGGCCCATATGCACCGTGCGTGTCATGTCCGAACAATACCCGTTGAGAATAACACCGAAGTCCAGTGTGATGAACCCTTTGCGGGGAATGCGGGAGGAACTTGCGCGCCCGTGCGGAAGTGCAGATCGGGCACCCGAAGCGACAATCGTCTCAAACGACATAGCCTCCGCCCCTAACAGGCGCGCCTGATGCTCCAGCTCCGCGGCAACAGCTACTTCCGTAATTCCCGGCTCAAGAAAGCCGAGAATATGCTCGAACAGCCTCGCGCCCAGCGCGGCAGCCTGCCGCATACGGCGGATCTCCGTGGCATCCTTGATCTCCCGCTGTGCTGCAACCAGCGGAGACTCCAGCGGCTGAAAGAAACTGCGGCGCAATCCTCCACTCACGGCCTTGCGAAGATGTTCCAGCAGCGCGATGGTCGTATGCGTCCCGTCAATCCCGCAGCGGGTTAGCTGTTGCTGCTCCAGCCACGCGGCAGCCATCGTCTGCGCAGACTTTTTCTTTGCAATCACCACGCGAGCGCTCTCAACCTCTTCCCTCGCCTGAACGGTATAGCGACCATCCGTGAACAGGATGGCCTTGCGCGGCGTGATCGCCAATGCAGCATTGGATCCTGTAAAGCCAGTTAAATAACGGACATCGGGTAGATGGGTCAGCAGCAATGCCTGCACGTTCTGTGCGGCCATGGCTTTTCGGATCGTACGGATTCTTGCCTGCATCCGTTCTATTTTATGTTCCGATTCCCCTCCGGGCCAACGGCGACGATATCATCAAGCTATGTCTGATCCCTCGTGGATGACACGACGTAAAGTTCTTCAACTGGGAGTGGCAGGCGTAGCCGGGATGGCTTTGTACTCCGGCGAGCTTGCACGGCACGAACTGGAAGTCGTCCAGCGTACTGTCAAACTGGCAAACCTGCCGGACGCCTTTCACGGCTTCCGCATCGCACAGATTAGCGACCTCCATTTTCACGAATACACGGAAACATTCTTTCTTCGGTCCGTATTGCGCCGTGTTAATGGGCTTCGTCCAGATGCTGTCTTATTGACCGGGGACTTCATCAGTAACGCACGCGATCGCTCTTACCCAATCGCACAGGCTCATGTCTGCGCCGACATCTTGAAGATGCTGGAGTGCCCCATTCGCTATGGAGTCCTTGGAAATCATGACAGCGCCATGGGAGAAACAGAGATCCACCACGCTCTCGTCTCCAACGGAACACCGATTCTCTTGAATAAGAGTGTTCCCATTGAGCGAGGTAGCAGCCGCATCTGGCTTGGAGGACTGCGCGATACGCTTGCCTCTTATCCGGAACCGGAACGGGCGATCCCGTCTAAAATCCGTAACCCTAAAGAGCCAGTCCTTCTGATGATTCACGAGCCGGATTACATCGACGAGTTGATGAAGCACCCGTCGAGTCAGTCCGTCGGCCTTGTCCTCTCAGGCCACTCCCATGGAGGTCAGGTACGGCTACCGTTCCTTCCTCCGCTCAAAGCGATCCTGCCCCCGGGTGGGAAAAAGTATGTTGAGGGTCTGTTCCGCGTAGGCAATACGCAACTCTACGTCAATCGTGGAATTGGGACCACAGAGGTTCCCTTCCGGCTCAACTGCCCGCCGGAGATCACAATACTGACACTGGAACAGACTTAACGTGCGCGACGGACAGGCTTCTTCTGCGTTGGCTTTGCCTTTGCCGGAGCTGATGGCTTGCGGATACCTGACTGCTCATCCATCCAGGCGTCGAGCAGCGAGCGCTTGAAGCGCCACCGGTTCCCTAACTTGAAAGCCGGAACAAATCCCTCGGAGGCGTAGCGATAGAGCGTATCGCCGCTGATGCCGAGATAGTCGGCAGCCTGGCGAATATCCATCACCTCTCGAAGCGCGATCTGGGCAGCGGATGGCATTGATCACATCTACGGGCAGACTTCCCCGCTCTCTGTTTTTACCCCGTTTTTTCCCGAAGTACAAGTAATTTCTGAGGTTTACGGAGGGGTTAACAACCGTTTCGTCAACTTTTCGCTGTGACCAGTGACGGAATGGGCGCCTGTGCTCGATTGACAGACTGCCGCCACCACAGATTTTGCGCTGGTTCGCCTTGAAATGCCGTGGGTACGCCCGGCGCCGGTATCCACAGATCCACGCCATTCTCAGGAGCGATGCTCAACAGCCGCTCGATCGGTTGACGCCACTCATGCAAGGCAAGGTCGAAAAGTCCCCAGTGGATCGGAAACATCACTCGGCCGCGGAGCGCCACATGAGCCTCCAGGGCACGGTCTGGTCCCAGATGGATCGACTCCCACAGCGGATTCGAGGCCCCGATCTCGAGCATCGTCAGATCGAACGGGCCATACGTCTCACCGATCTCCGCAAACCCAGGCCAGTGTCCTGAATCTGCTCCGAAATAAAGGTTGTGACGATCGTTCCGCAGCACAAATGATGCCCACAGCGTTCCAAAGCGGTTGAACAGGCTGCGACCAGAGAAGTGGCGCGAAGGCAAAGAGAGAATCTCCAGCGTTGCTCCATTACGCCCGCTGGTCAGTGAAAGCCGGTCGCACCAGTCCATCTCATCGATGCGTTCTGCCGGAACGCCGAACCGGCGGAGGTACTTCCCTACGCCAAGCGACGTCACCCAGCGGATGTTGCGATCGGCAAGGCCTCGGACGGCAGTCTCATCCAGATGATCGTAGTGGTCGTGTGAGATCAGGACCGCATCCAGCGGTGGCAAGTCGTGCAATGCGATCGTCGGCGGAAAAAAACGTTCGGGGCCCGCAAACTGCACCGGAGAAGCGCGCAACGACCACACCGGATCGACCAGCAAACGAAATCCGTCGACCTCCAGCAGCAACGACGAGTGTCCAAACCAGGTAATTCTTACAGGAGAGCCATGGGATGCCTCAAACCAGCGAGCATCGGTGCGAAAGTGCGGCAATTGAGGAGCCGGTTCGCGTTTCCGCCGGCCGAACAGGAACTCCGGCATCATGCGGAACATTTCGCGCGCACTGGTAAAGTGGGTCGGGACGGGATTAAGAAATTTGCCGTTTTGGCGCTGGGCCGGTTTCAGGTAACTCACACAAAATTCGATGCCCTGCAAAGCTCCCCGACGCAGGAAAAAAGGAGACGAAGGTAATGAAAAAGGCTTACTGGGTGGTTTCTTACCAGGTCATTCACGATCCGGCGGCACTTGCCGCCTATGCACCTCTCGCCGTAGCAGCTATCGCGGCAGGTGGCGGAGCAACCCTGGTACGCGGCCTGCCCCATGAAGTTGACGGCCGCGGCATCAAGGAACGGACGGTTGTCGTAGAGTTCCCCAGCCTGCAGGCTGCGGTCGACACCCATCACAGTGACGCATACAAGCAGGCACTGGCCGCCCTGGGC
>NZ_JBFRCY010000406.1:0-4817 GCF_052113305.1 Terriglobus sp. YAF25 | reverse complement strand
TGCTTCGCATGGAAGTTACTCCTGAGCAGGCTCTTGAGGGCCCGGGCTGCGGAGTAGGAGAAGTTATCTATGCAGCTTCAGGTTGCCTATCATTCTGGAATTCGTTTGGATGGCCGCTGTTGGATTTTGGGCAGGACGGAATCTGCCTCAAAACGCATGGGTTATCCCGTCTCAATGTCTTGGGTCTAAAGTAAGGTTCCTAACTTAGGATTCGTCCTTGAACAACACCACCATTCCCTGTTATCAGGAGAACCACGCCGGGCTTTCGGCTYGGATCAGGCGATGGATGGTGATCTCGGGGAAGCAGTTGAAGCGTACCGGTGCGATGGAGCAGCCGACACCGACCGAGGTGTAGCCGACCAAGGGACCGTATGTCCACGCGCCCGCCCCATGGAGCGAGGCAGCTTGGCATCAAGGGTGATCGGAATCGATCCCGGCAGGCAGACCTGGCCGCCGTGCGTATGGCCGCTGAGCATCAGGGAGAAGCCGGCGTGGGCGGCCTGCCGATAGATCTCCGGCGTGTGCGAGAGCAGGATGGAGATGGCGCCGGAGGGAATAGGGCCTGCCGCCTGGTGGACGTTGTCGGCGCGGTAGTAGTGGGCGTCGTCTACACCGCAGAGATAGATCTCCTGGAGTACCAGTTCTCAGGATGAAAGAAGTTGAGCCCATGCCCGAAGATGGCTTCGTGGTCCTTTTCGATGCCCAGCCGCTGGCGCGCGTGCACTTTGCCGAGACGATGTTCCAGCTTTTCCAGGATTTCCCGATCAACCTCTGGACGTGATGCGTGGCTCATACCGGCCCTCAAAAAGGCAAGATTTCTTGAACGGTACTATACACGCCCTCGATGGATGGAATGCGATGTGCGGATGTGATGTGCGGATGTTTGGCGAGGTCGACCGACCGCCCTGAAACGCCCGAGCATTTTCCCTGTGGGAGTTATGCAGGGTTTCAGCCTGGGGGCGTTGCCCAGGCTGGTGGAATGCCCCTTCAGCGCTTTTAATCTACAACTCTCCGTATCCGCACACACGCCGCTCGCTTCCGGGCACGTATCTTTGAGGTGAACTCTTCCGGCTCCTCTTGACGAACTAGAGGAAAGGCGTATCTTTGTCCTCTARAGGAACTAGAGGAGAGATTCGATGTCCGTACCGAAGGCAGAGCCGGGTGAGATTGTTCAGGGAACGCTCGAGATGTTGATTCTCAAGACACTGGCGCTTGAACCCATGCACGGGTATGGCGTCGGGTTGCGCATCGAGCAGATGAGCGACGGCGTCTTTCGCGTGAATGCGGGCTCTCTGCTGCCTGCTCTGAGCCGCATGGAGCGTAGCGGCTATGTGAAGACCCAGTGGCGTAGTACGGAGAACAACCGGCGCGCGAAGTTCTACGAGATCACGGCGAAGGGCCGGAAGGCATTGCAGCAGGAGAAAGAGCAGTGGGGGCGGCGGATCTCCGCCATTGCACGCATCCTTGATGCGTAGTTGGGAAGCGTAGTCCGGGAGCGTAGTGGGGATGCGTAGCAGGGAACCGTAATTCCGTTCAAAGGACTCTCTATGAGTTGGCTGACGAATCTCGTGATGGGAATCAGGGCTCTGTTTCAACGGAGCCACGTGGAACGCGAGCTGGACGAGGAGCTGCAGGCCTATGTCGAGGCCGCGACCGAAGACAAGCTGCGCAAGGGAATGAGTGCAGATGCGGCCCGCCGTGCGGCGATGGCAGAACTGGGCAGCAGCAACGCCGTGAAGCACAAGGTCTGGTCGTCGCGGTGGGAGTCGTCTGTCGACAATCTTTTTCAGGATCTGCGTATCGGTCTTCGCTCGCTGATGAGGCGGCCCGGTTTTACCGCTGTGGCCGTGGTCTCTCTTGCTCTTGGCATCGGGGCGAACAGTGCGATCTTTACGCTGATCGATCAGGTCCTTCTGAAGAAGCTGCCGGTGAAGGATCCTCAACAACTGGTTGCCTTTGGAGACTCGGTGTATGGCGGAGTCGCCGGCGGCATCGATCTTGGGGCGTTCGGCGGCTACTTTCCCTGGGATTTCTCCCGGCAGTTAGAGATGAATCCCGGACCGTTTCGGGGAATCGCCGCATACGGAAGTTTTTCGAACAAGACGAGCGTTCTCGCGCCAGATGCAGTGGGATCCGGAGCTCCCGCTATACTTGCGCAGGCGACACTGGTCTCCGGCAACTACTTTCATGTGCTTGGTGCGCAGCCGTTGCTTGGACGGGCCATTCTGCCCGCTGACGATGCCGTTCCGGGCAGCGGTGCAGTCGTGGTTGTCAGTCATCATTTCTGGCAGAGTGCACTGTCGTCCGATCGTGCCATTATCGGCAGACCACTCACGATCAATGGCACACCGTTTGAGATCGTGGGTGTGATGCCTGAGGCGTTTCATGGATTCCGGCAGGAAGTTGAGCCGACCGATCTATGGACGCCCGTCAGCATGCAGCCCGCGGTGTTGCAGCACCCATCCATGCTGATGCCGCAGTCGGGCCTGTACTTCCTGCATCTCTTTGGACGATTGAGCGAACAAGCATCCACAAGTAAAGCCGGAGTTCTCGAAAGCCAGAACTGGCTGAATCGGCAGGTCCGTCTCGGCGTCCTCGCCAGAGACGGAGGCGTCATTACTCCGGAACGCCGCAAGGAGATCGAGCGGACAAATGTGCCCCTGGTGCCGTCAGCGACGGGGGTGTCTCTGGTTCGCAGCCAATATGGCGACTCGCTCAAGATTCTGATGGCGGTCGTGGTCGTAGTGCTTTTGATCGCCTGTGCGAACCTGGCCAACTTTCTGCTCGCTCGCGGAGCGGCGCGGCAGCGTGAAATCGCAACCCGGCTGGCCCTTGGCTCCAGCCGCGCACGTGTCATCAGGCAGAGTCTTATGGAGGCGATGTCATTGTCGCTCTTCGGTGGCGCCCTGGGACTTGGCCTGGCTTTCGCAGCAACGCGCGCGTTGATCGCGTTCGTAAGCCAGGGGAGCGGAGAGACAGCCATGAGTGCAGCGCCGAATACGGCGGTGCTCGGTTTCACGTTCGGCATCTCAATGGTCACAGCGCTGTTGTTCGGGCTCGCGCCTTCTACGGTTGCGGCGCGCCTTGGAGAGCGCGGGTCGCTCAACACGGCTGTACGAACCGTTCAAGGAGGCGGAGGCAGAGCCTCACGATTCTGGCCGAAGACGCTGATCACTGCCCAGGTGATGTTGTCGCTGCTTCTTCTGGTAGGGGCCGGTTTGCTGGTGCGCACGTTACGTAACCTGCAGCACCAGGATTATGGGTTTGAGCGAACGCATCTATTGCTGGCATCCATCGATCCAAAGCTTGCCGGATATCAACCGCATCAGGTGCCGGCGCTGCATCAACATCTTCTCGAGCGGCTCTCCGCGATCCCCGGTGTTCGTTCCGCTGCGTTATCGGYGGCCCCGCCGATCAGTGAAGGTGTATGGAGCTCCAGTATCTCGCCGGCGGGCTACACTCCCGCTCCCAAAGAGAACATGGTCTCAGTGCTGAATCGAGTCTCCGGCCGATACTTCGAGACTGCCGGCATTACGATCGTCGCAGGACGTGGCATTACACCCGAAGATACCGCCGGCAGTCTGAAGGTTGCGGTGATCAGCGAATCGATCGCAAAACGCTACTTCCCTAGGGGCGAGGCGATCGGCCGCACCCTCACATTAGGTATTGATAGCGTGCGTGGCCCATGGCAGATCGTCGGAATCGTGCGGAATACGAAATCCGGAAATCCGCGGGAGACCGAACCGGTACGCATGACCTACATCCCGTTGGCGCAGATCGATCCCTATGCGCCTCTCCCATCCGGCGGAACAACAACAGCTACAGAAGCGAGCACTACCGTGCGGGAGGAGAACCAGGATCGCTATGCCTATACCATCCTGCTTCGAACGACTGGCGATCCGGCAAAGACAATTGCCGATCTCAGAGCCGCGGTTGCGTCGATCGATTCCAAGCTGCCGTTGTTGAGAGTTATAACTATGGAAGAGCAGGTATCGAGCCTGATCGCGAACGATCAGTTGATCTCAATGCTTACGGGCGCTTTTTCCATTCTCGCCTTACTGCTGGCGGCGATCGGCCTGTATGGCGTGATGAGCTACCACGTCGTTCAGCGCACGACAGAGATCGGTGTCCGCATTGCCCTCGGTGCGCAGCTTCAGACGGTGTTGTGGATGATCCTGAAGGAGTCCCTGATGCTATTGGCCATAGGTGTGTGTCTCGGATTGCCGCTCACGTTGCTGGTGACTAGAAGTATCCGAAGCCAGCTCTTTGGGCTGAGCGTCCTGGATCCGCTCACGTTTRCGATAGCGATCGCTGTCGTTGCCGGAATGACGGTGTTTGCAACCTGGCTTCCGGCGCGGAGGGCAGCCAGAATCGATCCCTTGACGGCTCTTCGATACGAATAGGAACGCGCCTTTCCACCCCAACGAACCGAGTTTGTCGAGGACCCCGGCCTTCAGTGCTTTTGGTCAGCGTCTGGTTCAAAAGCTTGCGGCTTCAACCCTTCGATATTCCTGCGGGAACCCTGGAACTCAGATTCTGGACCGGAGGCCGCCGTTGTGGTGTGCTTGCCGCAGCCATTGACGCGGAACTCTGACTCGCTGAGGGGAGGAGTCCGGAGTTGGCGGAGTGGTCTTTTTGGACATTCGGCATATAACACGCGGGCAAATCACCCGTCTTATGCTGGGTATGGCAGCGATGGCGAGACGAAGAAATAGCCTCGGAGTGTTGGTATATCAAATAGTTACCTATGTGTTTTTCCCGAAAAATAAGGTAAGCTGAGAAACCTTTCCGATGAAATGGGTTATACCGGTTGAACC
>NZ_JBFRCY010000405.1:0-4186 GCF_052113305.1 Terriglobus sp. YAF25 | reverse complement strand
AGCCTCAACCTACGCCCGCCCATCAGCAGGCTCCAGATGTCAACAACCTCTTGACCTCCTACACCCACCCAGGTAGCGCGGATAGTCATGAATGACTTGGAAATTACTGATATCTGTTCGGATGTTCCTGATGCCAGTGCCGCCTTCCACCTTGATATGAGCGCGTAGCGGCTGCCTCCAATCATCGGGAGCCTGCTTCGGGCTCGGGCCTTCGATTGGAGTCGCTCCTTGCGTGCTGGCATACTTATCGGCCAGAAACTCGCGAAGGCCATCGAGAGTCTTGCCCTCTCGTTTGAGAGGCGTTTGCGTGTAGTAAAGCTTGCCGTGATCCACCTTCTGTGCGTCGGCAACGAGGTGGAATACCGGCGAGACACGCTCGACCGTCTTCCGCAAGTCCTCAAGTTGCGCATCGGTAGCCGGAGACGTGATGAAGACGATGTAAGCGAGGTTGCGGGGATAGGTTACTTGAGCACCAGTCGTTTGCGATGGCGCAGTGCCAGGCTTACTGGTGAAAATTACCTCAAGGCCATCGATGGGGATTCCCTTAACCGTTGCCTGTACGAGATAGTCACCGGCCAATGCACTACCCAGTGCGCTGACTACGCTTGGCCATGAACCCGCGGCAAGATTGAATTCGCCGGTTTCACGACCTCCGTCGCTCAGTAATTGAAACTCGCGAATACGTAGACGACGTAAGCCGGTCCGGCTGACTGCGGTGACGGTTCCGGTAAGCTTTACCGGCTCGCTCGTTTGGGCTTGGCCGCGCAACAGGAAGAGAGAGGAGCGTAGCCGCGCCTGAAAGTCCCTCAGGGAATCGCCGTCATCGAAAGGCGGTGGCGTTTGCGCCCAGTCCTGAGAGGTATGTGTGGCCTGCGCGAACAATGGCTGATTGGTTATCGCGAATTGACTTGCGAGTGCTACACCGAGGGTAATCGCTCTCAGCTGTGGGTAATGTTTCCGTATGGCATCCATGTGGGTCTCCATTAGAAGAGTCTCCTGTATGCGGCGAGGCCACAAATCTGCTCCAGGTCCAGATACCCGGCGATGAGCAAATGTTCTTCTCGCGCCCGATCTGAGCGAGCTTATCTTATTGGGGAAAGTGAAAGAATGGGCATGCCATCCTTGGTAAGGATGGCGTCCTACACCCAACGTGCAGGCACCGCAGCTGCGGGCGGAACGCTAGTGACAACAACCAATTCGTACTTGGATGTAAGTCATAGGCCTAATATACCCAATAAGGCTGAAGTTGGGTATGCCGCGTGCTAAAGCGAACTCTTCCCCATGGACCGCCTTGTCCGATGTTCGAAGTTGACCCCATTCTTGAGCCCATGTTAGCGTCAGAATATGGCGTTTTCTCTGCTTTATTGTTGCCGCTGCGACCAGCCCCTTAAAGGGTGAGCAGCGACATTCTCGGGTATTCCTGATACGCCCTCCCAAAGCTCATCCAAGATCCCAATCTTTGCCCGGATATCCGTCCCAAGCCGGCCTGCGTACCTGGTTTGTTTTGCGGATTGAGCTTTGGAAAGAGTCTATGCAACTTGCAACTGAGGAACCATTGGTAGCTGCTGCGAGCAGCACATCCACACCAGCAAAGAGCCATTCCTGCGCGATTTTGAGAACGCCTGAGGAACTCACTAACATCGTTTCGTCGTTCGCTCTGTCGGATGAATGGATTGACCGGGTGCGGCTTCGGACCGAACACCGATGGTATGAGCGGCTATATCACGGTCCGGACCATGACATTTGGGCAATCAGTTGGCTACCTGGACAATCCACCGGCTTCCACGACCATGGTGAGTCCTCGGGAGCCTTCGTCGTAGCAATGGGCATCCTTGAGGAACATCGTGCCGGTGAGCAGCCACTTGTGATTCATCCGGGTGAGCCACGCGCATTCGGCCGTGATTACGCTCATGACGTCCGCAATAACTCCTTCGCACCAGCGATCAGCATTCACGCGTATTCGCCTCCGCTCACCGATATGAACGAATATGAGTTGGAGGGGAATCAACTCGTTCCGCGCGAAGGCTTGTCGGAACGGGCTGAGGCACTTCATCAGGAATGGCACATGCGGACAGATAACCGAAAAAGCAAGCCGAGCGCGTTCAGCATTGAGCAAATGCTGGCGACGGCGCGTAGCCGACTACGCCGTCTATCTCCGGATGAAGCCTATCGAGTGGCCGCCGAAGGAGCGATACTCGTCGATATTCGTCCCGAGGGGCAGCGTGCGATCGAAGGGAATATCCCGGGCGCGTTGATTATCGAGCGTAACGTTCTCGAGTGGCGGTTCGACCCAACTTCCAGCGCGCGACTGCCAGTTGCTACTAATCATGATCTCCGAGTAATTGTGTTCTGCTCCGAAGGTTATACTTCAAGCCTCGCAGCCGCAGCTCTGCAGTATCTTGGACTCTGGCGCGCGACGGACATCGCTGGTGGGTTTCATGCGTGGCGCGCAGCAGGGCTGCCGATTGTGCCCTGAAGAAATGCTCCATGGGGCTGAAGAGAATTGGCCTCCCACGGAGCATCAGGTACGTTTCCATCATGGTGGCTTTGCACATGACACTTTTTGACGGTCATACATGCTTTGACGAGCGTGTCTCGGTTCTCTGTCTGTGTTGTCGCCAGACCGAATTATGGGAATCTTCACCGCTCATCAGATCACTCTGGATCAGGTTTTGTATTGGTGGTGTAAAACACGGCCCATGAGTCCTTCGCCCTCTTATCGACCTTGGCACTGAGGGGCTATCCCCACCGCCAAGTTGCGATCCAGCCTTTTGGAAATACGATGGTCTGTTACCCTGGCTATCCCTTAGGAGCGGCCTTGCTCACGCAAGATCAAAGGGAAGCTTGAGCTTCTAACGGTATTTGCTGCACTAGTACTTCTCTTCGTTGGGTGATTGTCCATACGCGAGTTGTGGGAGGGGTTTGCCCGTTTGCCATCCGAGATTCCTCATAACTTACAGCTGTCGATTGAGATTCCGCCATGGCTGTGGAGAAAACACGCTCACAGGCGGGAATGAGAAGAGTGTCCGTCCTGGTGGGTACTTTTGCTACCCCGTTTGTTTTTCATTGACCTAAGGGGCGGGCATTCCAGGGAGTCACACTTCGCTTCGGAGGAGCCGCCAGTCTTAATCATGGTAACGCTTCTCACCTGCAGGAATTGGGACCGTCAACCGATTTCCCAGTGGTGGCAGAGGGCATGTCGCAAAGGCGGTGTATGCACAAGGTGGATTGACCAGGCGATTGAAATCGAGCGCAACTTCACCTTTGTGTGCCAGCCCCTGTGACGGAAAGTCGGTATAGAGGAAGCGTGCAGCTTCATAGGTGGTGGTGCGGCTGGTAGTATCGCGCAAAATAAAAAATAACTTGTCGTCCTCAACGATTGGCTCGAGCCGAAGACGTTTGCCATTTAGCGTGAACTCAGCCGCTCCGAGAACCTTCTCATGCAGAGTTGTTCCGATGATAGTGGAAATTGCTATCGTGTGCGGCTCTCCGTAAGGAATCCACGTTGCGTCGACACGAAAACTCTTCTTCACGGGAAACCAATTGAGCCCATGGAAATGGGTACGTGTCTCGGCATTGAGGTCTTTAATGCGGAGCGCCAGACGGTCGCCGCGTGAGAGCACCAGGATAGTGTAGCTTCCAAAGCTAATCTTGGCGTCATTTGCGAGAGAGCCCTCCACCGTGGGAGAACCGTTGATCTTCAGGTCCGCAGGAAAACCGCCGACCGGAACAGAGATCTTAAGCTGTGCATGAGCACCAGCGCCGCTCTGAGTGATGACAGCCAAATGCGCTGGGGCACTCGAAGGTAGATGAAGGCTGTTATCGGCTCCTGATCCTACCGTATTCGCACCCTCATGCAGCCACTCCAAACCCACGAGGGAAAGCCATCCTTCCGGTGCTGCTAATGCTTTGGCGCGGTTGGTGCGAAAGGCTTGTGTCGAGGTGAGATACGAAGGGGCCGCCTGTTGCGCGTTGACAATCAAGGAGGCGCCAGATATCAAGGCGAGAATGCTTACGACCCGGCACATAGGGAAGAGAAGGGCGCGCCGTCCTCTTTGATCGGTTGCACGGAAGTCAGAATCTGTGAGTGGTTTCTGTTGACGACCCGGCACATAGGGAAGAGAAGGGCGCGCCGTCCTCTTTGATCGGTTGCACGGAAGTCAGAATCTGTGAGTGGTTTCTGTTG
>NZ_JBFRCY010000404.1:0-4187 GCF_052113305.1 Terriglobus sp. YAF25 | reverse complement strand
GGTCGATGCCCTGGGCGGCATTATGGGCGAAGTCGCTGACGCTGTCGGCATCCAGTTCCGCCTGCTGAATACCTCGCGAGGTCCCGCCGTGTGGTCGCCGCGGGCACAGTGCGACAAAGCGCTGTATCGCGTAAAGATGCGCGAAATGCTGGAAGGCCAGCCAAACCTCTTCATCAAGCAGGCTGAGGTTGTCGACGTCGTGCTGGAAGATACCGCCGACGGCGCTCGCCGCATTACCGGCATCCGGCTGCGCGACAGCCGTGTTGTGCATGCCGGCGCAGTCGTAATCACCACCGGCACCTTCCTGAACGGGCTGATCCATTGCGGCGAGGAGCGTTACACCGCCGGCCGCTCCGGCGAACCTGCCTCCGTCCTGCTGGGCGAAGCCCTGAAGCGCCTTGGCCTGCGCGAGTGCCGTCTGAAGACCGGTACGCCTCCGCGCCTGGACGGACGCACCATCGACTGGTCGCGCTTTGATGAGCAGCCCGGCGATGCGGATCCGACTCCATTCAGTTTCCGCACCAAAACCGTGCCACAACTCCGTCAGGTGAGCTGCCATATCGCCTATACCACGCCGGAAACGCTGGAGATCATCCGGCAGAACGTACACCGGTCGGCGATGTACTCCGGCCAGATCGAGGGCATTGGACCGCGCTACTGTCCCTCGATCGAAGACAAGATCGTCAAGTTCCCGGACAAGACGCAGCACCAGTTCTTCCTGGAACCCGAAGGCCTGAACACACACGAGGTCTACATCAACGGCATGAGCACCAGTCTGCCCATGGAAGTGCAGGCGGCCATGGTGCACTCCATCCCTGGACTGGAGATGGCCGAGATGCTTCGGCCGGGCTACGCCATTGAGTACGACGCCATCGATCCGACCGAGCTGGACCGCTCGTTGAAGGTGAAGTCGATCGACGGTCTGTATCTCGCCGGACAGATCAACGGGACGTCGGGATACGAGGAAGCTGCCTGCCAGGGCCTAATGGCTGGCATCAATGCCGCGCTCGGCGTGAAGGGTGAGGCCCCGTTCTGGCTCGATCGCGCCGACGGATATACCGGTATCCTGATCGACGACCTGATCTCGAAGGGCACCAATGAGCCCTACCGGATGTTCACCTCGCGGGCGGAGTTCCGTCTGCATCTGCGCATCGACAACGCCGACCGCCGGCTGACCCCTAAGGGACGCACCCTGGGTCTGATCGGCGACGAAGCGTGGGCCGATTACGAGGCTAAGCAGGCGCGCATGGTTGCCTTGGAGAAGCTGCTGGCAACCGAGCGTCTTCGTGAAGGCGAAAACAAGGGGCAGACACTCGCCCAACTTCTGAAGCGCCCTGAGGTCACCATCAATCAGCTTCTGCCTCTCTTCCGGGACAAGCTTCAGGAAGACGACCGCTTTGTGGCGATGACCGCCGGCCTACAGGGCGAGACCTTACCCTCATGGGTGCGCAACGAGCTGAAGTCGGTGGAGACCGAAATCAAGTTCTCCGGCTACCTCGACCAGCAGCGCCGCAACATCGAGAAGCTGAAGAAGGCCGAAGAGCGGTCGATCCCCGAATGGTTCGACTACACCCAGGTCAGCGGCCTCTCCCGCGAGATGAAAGAGAAGCTTGGCCGTGTACGCCCGGCGACCATCGGCCAGGCCAGCCGGATTCCGGGAGTGACCCCGGCGGCGGTGAGCCTGATCAATATTTACATCGAGATACAGGGCCGCAAGCAGGCGGTTTAGGGGTCGTGTTCTGCCCTCAGGGGCTGTAAAGCCCGCTCATAGGCTCCCGTGAATTGGGACGGCTGAAGCCGTCCCTTAAGCAAGACAAGCGCACCTGAAGGTGCGCTATGGCTACGCTGTGTTTATAAATGATCCGGAGAACGAGACGGGTCTTCCACATTTCCTCACCGCAAGAGTTTTGTGCAGAATTTCTGAACCAAAAAGGGTGCGGCGCTGCCGGGAGAATCGGCCTACTCTTTAAAGAAGCAATGGCCTCTTATCTTCAGATTCTTGAGCAGCAAGGCGCACCGGCAGCGCTGCATGCCGAAAATACGATCCTTGGCGCCATGCTCACGGACTCGCTGGCGATTACCGATGCCACCGCGCGGCTGAAGATCGACGACTTCTCGCTGGACTCGCATCGCCGCATCTATGGCGCAATGCTGGAGATGATCGAGGCCGGTCACGCCATCGACATCGTGACGGTCTCCGACAATCTGGCCCGCAAGAAGGAGCTGGAGGGGATCGGCGGCATTCCGTATCTCTCGTTCCTGACCGAGGGCATTCCGCGGAATCCGAATATTGAAGACTACGTTCGGATCGTCAAGGACAAGAGTCTGCTGCGCCAGTTGATGAGCGTGTGCAACGACGGTCTGCTGGCGTCGGCCGACCAGTCCGAGCTCGCCATCGATGTGCTTTCGCGCGTGGAAGGCCGCATTCTGGAGATCGCCGAAGGCGCCATCCAGAAGAGCTTCTCTTCGATTGGTGAGATCGTCGCCGAAAGCTTTGGCACCATTGACGCCCTGTACGAACAGGGCCGCGAGATCACCGGCCTGCGTACCCACTATGGCGAGTTCGACCGTATGACCAGCGGCCTGCAGCACTCGGAGCTTACGATCATCGCCGCCCGTCCCTCGATGGGTAAGACAGCGTGGGCCATCAACATCGCCCAGAACTCGGCGGTGCGCGATGGTAAGGTAGTCGCGGTCTTCTCGCTCGAAATGAGCAAGGAATCACTGCTTCGCCGTATGTTGGCCAGCGAAGCACTGGTCAACTCGAAGAAGATTCAGACCGGCTTCCTTCCGCGTGAAGACAAGCAGAAGCTGGTCAACGCATTGGACCGGCTGATGTCGTCGAAGCTCTATGTGGATGACACCCCCGGCATCACGCTCGCCGAGATGCGCGCGAAGGCCCGCAGGTTGAAGCAGCAGGAAGGGGCCCTGGATCTGATTGTGATCGATTACCTGCAGCTTATGACGGGCTCCACCGGACCGGGTAAGAAGGGCTTCGAGAGCCGTACGCAGGAGGTCTCTTCGATCTCGCGTGGCCTCAAAGCCCTCGCAAAAGAGATGAAGGTTCCCGTGATCGCGCTTTCGCAGCTCTCGCGTGCCAGCGAGCAGCGTGGCGGCGAGAAGAAGCCGATGCTGAGCGATCTGCGCGAGTCGGGATCGATCGAGCAGGACGCCGACGTCGTCTGCTTCATCCACCGCGAAGAGTACTACGATCGCGAGAACGAAGATCTGAAGGGCAAGGCCGAGATCATCATCGCCAAACAGCGTAACGGCCCGACCGGCAGTGTGCACATGGCGTACTTGAGCGATTACACACGCTTCGAGAATCTGGAATCAGCTCACTCCGGAGCTGAATACTAACCCCTCAAATGTGAGTCTCTGGCAAGATGAGGAGCACTCCCTTCGTTGCCCCATTCTTCGTTGAAAACGAAGGGTGGGGTATCGAGCGAAGCGAGACCGCTTTTCATCATATTGACCGGAATACATCCGTAGAGAAGCAGATTTCTCCGCTCCCGTTGGTCGCTACGAAATGACAGACAAAAAGCGGTTCGCGCGGAGCGCGAATGCCCAACTCCCCGAGGGACCTGGAGCACCCCCGCTCTACCGCCTTGCTTTGGCCACGTACACGAAGAAGGCCTGTTCCTATCTGCAAAGGTCTTGAAGCCGTGAGCGTGCATCGCATAACGCCCACGGGTCCCAAAGCTGCCAATCTGGTGAGCTCTCTGCAGTAGAGCTCGCTATTACTGACGAGGCTTGCGGGCAGGTGATTACACGGCGGTAGATTCCATCTCTTTTGCGAGTACGGCAAGAGCCGGAGCCATGAGAGGCTCAAAGCCGCTATCGATAGGGACGTCTTTCCCTTCCTGAATCCAATTCCAGACTTGAGGTTGCAGGAGCCACCGCCTTAGCTCCAACGCCTGGTCAGGCGCAGATTCCCAGAAGGCCGCGGTGAGTGTGCCTCCATTGGCAAACTCCTCTCCATGCAACGTAACGAAATACAGAAGATGCTTCGTCGCTGCGACCGTATTTATCTCACTCCAAAGATCCAGATATGGGGAAAGAGCGACGCCCGTTTGTGCAATAGAAGAGAGCAGCGTCTCGATCTCAAAGAACGCGGGAAGAACGGGATTGACCGGATAACTTTGGATAGCAAGTTTCCAGATCTGCTCCATGAAGCCGCTCACAGC
>NZ_JBFRCY010000403.1:0-4200 GCF_052113305.1 Terriglobus sp. YAF25 | reverse complement strand
CCCTGGTGGCCAGCTTCGGATATCAGCTTCCCTGGGGCATTATGAGCAGCGGCATCCTCACGCTTCGCTCGGCCACCCCGTTCAGTGCTTATGCCGCGACGGTGAATGCCGACTCGGTAACGCAATATGTGCCCGGCACCACCCGCAACCAGGTCAACCGCGATGTGGACTTCTCGTTGATCAACACCTACCGCGCGTCGCGCGGCCTGGCGGCGGTCGACCCATCCACCGTGCAGAACAGTGCGTACAAGTCTTTCGATCTGCGGCTGCTGAAGAACTTCCGCATCCACGACCGCTTCAGCCTCGAGGTCTATGGTCAGGCCTTCAACCTCTTCGGCGCGAATAACTACCTCTACAACAGCATTACAACCTCGGCGGCATCGGCCACCTTCGGCCGCGCTACTGACTCAGGCAATCGTCAACAGGGTGAGCTGGCGGCCCGCTTCACCTTCTAACGTCGTCGTGACCCGGGTCCCGCTGCGCGGCGGGACCCTTTTTCTGCGAGGGCAGGCATGGCAGTTGGATGGAAGTCTGTGTCATTGGTTATCACGCTGGGCTCGGCTATTGCCGTGGCCCAGCATCGTTCTGTGGATACGTCGAAGCTTGCTGCCTACGGCAAGTCTTTGCCAAAGGTGACAGTCCCCAGCTTCGGGCTTGAACAGGCCACCTATCTGGCGGCATGGCCGCTCTCGTGTGTCGATCATCCTCAGGCAGCGCCCGAAGGCGCACAGTATCTGTGGCTCTACGGAGAACGCCCGAAACTGCCGTTCGACTACGACAAAACCCGCGCCTTTTATGGCTGTTATGATTGGCACTCCGCCGTGAACAGTACCTGGATGATGGTCGCGTTGTCCAAGGACTATCCCGATCTTCCCCTGCGCCGCCTTATGCAGGAGAAGCTCACGGAACATCTCGGAGAGAAGAACATCGCCGGCGAGCTGGAGTTCTTCAAGACCGCAAAGAACTTTGAGAAACCCTACGGCTATGCCTGGCTCTTGAAGCTGCACGCCGAGCTCAGCATGTGGAACGATCCTGAAGCGGCCAAGCTCACGGCGAATATCAAGCCGCTGCAGGAGTTCTTTTCCACCAAGCTGATTGAGTACTACGATCATCTGCCCGTCGCCTCCCGCGCGGGCGTGCATCCGAATACCGCGATGTCGATGGTGCTGGTACTCGATGCGCTGAGCGCTGTGCCCAATGACAAATTGAAGGACGCTGTGGCGCGCAACGCCAACCGGCTTTTTGCTACGGACCGCGACTGCCCCACTGCCTTTGAGCCCGGCGGCACCGAGTTCCTCTCGCCCTGCCTGGCAGAAGCTCAGCTGATGAGCCGTATTCTTCCGCGGGAACAGTTTCCGCAGTGGCTGGCCGATTTCCTTCCGCCGCTGGAGTCGCCGCAGTTCCAGACGCTGGCAAAAAGTGTCGACGTCTCCAGGATCACCGATAAGGAAGAGTTCGCCGGCAAGTCGCACCTCATCGGTCTTGCCTTCGATCGTGCCTACGCCATGACCGAGATCGCCGATGCGCTTCCAGCGAAAGACGCGCGCATCGCCCTGCTGCAGCAGCTTGCGGCCATTAACGCTGCCGGCGGTTTGAAGGGCCTTCCCGATGCGGGCTATCTGGGTTCACACTGGCTGGGTACGTATGCCGTACTTTATCTGCGCGCGGCGCGTCATGCGCCACCGCAGCCTTCGGGCCCCACCAATGCTCTTCCTCCCGTGGACTCCACCAAACCTGTGAACGGAGACAGATCTCGATGAAACGTCTTGCACTGCCGATCGCATGCACGCTTGTGCTCGCAGCCGCGTCGCCGCTGCACAGTCAGAAGAAGAAGCCTGTTGCTCCAGCGGCGGCATCGAAGCCCACCCCAGCGGCGGATGCCGCGGCTCCCGCACCCGCGGTGGAGAAGGAGACCTTCCTCGAGAACCCATGGCAGCCCGGTATGCTGCTGCAGGACACCAACGGTGACAAGATTGCGGATGCTGTGTGCGGACACATTATCGTCCCAACGAATCCAAATGCGGCCGAGAACGCTGCTGCCGCCAATCTGTCAGCCCGTGTAGGTTATGAGACCTCCGCACTGACGCTGCCTGTGGTGATTCATGGGGCTCCACAGGCTGTGACAGGATGTACCGGCAGCGCACCGAATATCTGGATTGGCGAGAGCGCAGTTCCTGCGGCAGCGTCCGCGGCTGTTCGTGCCGTGGCCGGTACGCTGGGCTTCGGCGAAGGAGCCGTGGTCGCGGTCGACGGCGGTATTGCGGTCGTCGGTCCGGATCCCGTAGGTCTGCTGAATGCTGCCAATGCGTATGCGCAGCGCGCGCCGTTCCTATGGTCTGTTCCGGGGGACAAGATCGGCCTACCCGCAAAGAACATCAATGCCGCACTCGTAAAAGGGAAGAGCACCGCTAAGACGGAACTGCAGGCACTGGTCTTTGCCGGTAACAATGGCGGCATTCGCCGCGCGGTGTTGAAGCTGGACGGAACGATCGATGTTGCCACACTGCAGAAGCTATTGAAACCGGAAGAAGGAGCTGGAACACCCGTATCCTTCGGCGCCGTACGTGAGGTGCAGATTATGCTTGGCGATACACCGCTGACGTTTGCTGGTTCGGCGGCGGCTCGCGCCGGTGCGCTACCTGCGATGCCGGAAGGCAACGGTGATGCCCGCGTCCTCGATCTCGCTCGGCTTTACACCATCAAAGGCCTGCTGACCGGCAACGCCAAGAAGCCTATTCCTGCCGGTACCGCCGCAAAGCTCTACGTTCCCGCAGGTCCGCAGGGAATCGCGATGGCGAATCTGGCAGCACGCATCGGTCTTGAAACGGTCGGGATTACGCTTCCGCTGGCTGTGCCTGAAACCGGTGTTACGCCCTCGCAGTTGCAGGGAACTCCGGTGATGGCGGAAGGATCGCCCGCGGCCGACCACCTGCGCGACCTGCTCGCCGCCAAGCCGAACATCGACCTCGACAAGATGCAACCGGGCGCAGGCAAGGCTCTTCCGACACTTGCTGCCGGCGAGGGCGAGCTGCGCATCGTGGATCATGCCGCCGGTAAGAGCGATGCTCTGCTGATACGCGGCGACAGTGCGGGCGCTACGGCCGCACTCGATTATGCTGCAAACCATCTGCCCTATCTTTGGGAGCCGAACAAACGCTACGCCTCTGTCGAAGAGGTGCGTGACGACCTGCGGCATTTCTTCGGACAGAAGTCCGATGTGGGGCAGGCCGCGGCGGCGCTCTACCATCTCGATCAGTGGTCGGCGAAGCTTGCGAAAGATCACCCCACCGGACTTACCAGCATTCGCGCCGATGTCGATGTCGATGAGGTTGACCCCAAACTGAACAGCTTCATTCGCGGCATGCTTGCCGAGCGTCTGCATACGACGAACATTGAAGTCGTTACCGGCAGCAAACACGCTGGTGTGAAGTGCTGCGACGGCGATGTTCCCATGCACCTGCAGTCTGAGGTTGCGCCCTTCAAGCAGACCACGCCTACCTTCGCCGAAGATCTCACCTTTGAGTGGGAGGGCAAGCGTATGCTGGCGACGGCGCAGAAACTCGCTGCGCAAGCGCATGCGGGCGAGCCTGTGTTGGTGCAGGCAGGCGTCAGCGAAAGTCCCGGGCAACGCAAGCTTCTCGCCACACAACTCAAGTCTGCGCTCGAGGCCGCAGGTGTGAAGAATGCGCGTGTGGAAGTCCTCTCATCCTACAAGCAGGGATATAGCTGGCTGGTCGACTCGGTTGAGCCGGAACTTGCCACGAAGCACGCAGACAAGCTCATCATCGAGTTCGCACCCTACCGCGATCCTAAGAGCGAATCCACGATGCGCACCGAAGAGCGCTGGGTGCAGGAGCTCTATCCCGTTGACGAAATCCTCGCGCGCGACCTTAAGCTTCCATTGGTCAACATTGCCTTCAAGAAGATGAGCAGCGACGGCGGCCCCACCTATCGCGTCCGCGCCTTTGATAAAGCCGGTAAGGAAATCCTGACTCGCGAGTTCACGACCTATGTACATCAACGGCCCTACTCCACTGAGTTCAATAACTACGAGCAGGTCGGCATTGAGACGGGCTGGGTGACCTTTAGCGCTGCCGATGGATCGTGCATCGTAACCGAGCGTGTGCCCACGGACGTGGAGATGTTCTGGGAGCATTACCAGGACACAACCATGCCGAAGATCATTCATCAGATCCTGGC
>NZ_JBFRCY010000402.1:0-4211 GCF_052113305.1 Terriglobus sp. YAF25 | reverse complement strand
CGGCATACACGGCCATTGGCTTTTATGTTTTGCTGCAGATTCTGCCGATCTTCGATATCGACCTGAAACCGCTGCTGGCATCTGCCGGCGTCGTCGGACTCGGCATCTCTTTCGGCGCGCAGTCGATTTTTAAGGACATGCTGAACGGGATCTTCATCCTGCTGGAAGATCAGTTCAATGTTGGAGATTCAGTCAAGATGGCTGGGCTTACCGGAACAGTCGAAGACATGAGTCTGCGTTGCACCATTCTGCGTGACGGCGACGGAACCCAAAACATCATTCCCAACTCACAGATCACGACGGTCCAGAACCTGTCGCGCGACTACTCCGTCGCTTCGTTGCACGTAAGTGTCGACGCCAGCGAGAATCCGGACAAAGTCATGGAGCTGCTGGGCCAACTGGCGATGGAGGTCCGCAAAGACACCGCCTTCGCCCAGGTGACGATTGAAGATCCGAAGGTCTTGGGCGTCGACAAGATCAATGGCAGTGAGGTTCTCTACCTGGTGAATACCAAGGTTCGCGCCAACCAGAAGGATGGGGTACTACGCGAGCTGCGGAGGCGAATCCTGCTTGGCTTTGAGAAGAACCAGATTCGCCTGGGCATTCCTTCCAGTGCGGTCATCGTTAACGCGCAAGACCCTACACTTCCATCCGCACCCACCACGGTATTAGGTGGCGGGGATTAGAGCAATTCTCCTAATACTGTGGCGTTGGATAAATCTGCGAATGCCGTTTTCTTCGAAGGAAAACGGCGCAAACAGTCAAAGCTTCGCTCTACACCTTTAGGAAAAATGCACTAGCGCTCGGTTCAAAAGCTGCAGAAGACTCTCCGGATCGGCAACCGGCGGATGGCATGTTTTCGCCGCACAGACAATCGCAACGCTCTTCCCGGACTCAATGCCGGGCAGATTTGGGATCGTCTCCGCCAATGTCTCCGGAAGGGCGGAAAGCTGTGTGTAGGAGAGGCGGATGACGCTCTTGGAAACGGAGTAACGAGTCAGCGCCGCAGCCTCCAGCATCTTCGCGGCTTCATCGTCCCCCAGGATCACCACCTGGGCCGCCGGCTGTACCAAACGCTGCAGGGCCAGACCATAACTGGCCGCGTAGAGACCGAAGTGCTCCACAACACCACCGAAGATTTCCAGTGTGTCGAAGGCCATGTCCCGGTACTCCTGTTTCCCGGAGAGCTCTTCGAGCCGTACCAACAGCGAAGCCATGGTCGGATTCGCAGCCGGCGCCGGCGCATCCTGCAACGGCTTTCGGCGGGCTGAAAGCGCTCCGAGCGCCGGTTCGTCGGTAAGTGGGGTATCGAAGAACCCCAACCCCGTTGGATCCCAGAAGTTCGCGGCGACATACTCCGCCAGGCTTTTCGCTGCGAGGTAATACTTCAGGTTTCCGCTGCATTCCCATGCATCCAGGCAACATGTCGCGAGGAATGCATAGTCATCTACGGTCGAGGGGACATGCTTCCGCGCGGATGTCCCGTCAGCATAGGCGACGACGTGGGAGAGTCCCACCTCGGGGTTCCAGGCGTCTGCCAGAATCCGATCCAGTGACTTCAACGCGAAGGCAGTCACAGCTGGAATCGCCAATGCCCTGCCGGCAGCGATGTAGGCCGAGATCATCATGCCGTTCCAGCCGGTATAGATCGTCCGGTCAATATAAGGCGTCGGACGCTGCAACCGAGCTGCATATAACTTCTGCTTTGCGGAACGCAGGAGCGATGTTGCCTGCTCCGGTGGCATTCCCGCCCGCTGCGCCACCTGTCCCAGCAGATGCTTTACGTGGAGCACGTTTTTCGCAGGGTTGTGGTGCATGTCGCCCACATCGCCAATGTCGTAGAACGGAGCCGCAACGTTCAGCTCTTCGGCGGTGAGGACAGAACGGGCTTCGTCCAGCGTCCAGGTAAAGTAGTCGCCGTCGTCGTCCAGGTTGATATCGGCATCCTGGGAGGCGTAGAAGCCACCACGTTCGCGGTCAGAGAGCCAGGTATCGACCCACAGAATGGTCTCGCGCGCAACACGGGCAGCCTCCGGTTCAGCAAAACTCTGGAAGGCATGGGCGTAGTTTGCCAGCAGACCTGCATTGTCGTAGAGCATCTTCTCGAAGTGCGGAACGATCCACTGCTCATCCACTGAATAGCGATGGAAGCCTCCGGCGAGATGGTCATAGATCCCGCCCCGGGACATAGCGCTTAGCGTGCCGAGCGCTGACGCGGAGATCTTTTCGTCGGCGCCGGGACGAAGCGCGCTGTCGAGCAATAGATCGATTGCGGTTGAGTGCGGAAACTTGGGCTGAGAGCCGAAACCACCGTAGCGCTGGTCGTACATGCCGGTGATGGCGGAGGTGAGCTTGGTAGCCAGCTCCGCTGTGATGCGCGAGGAGCGACCGGAGAAGGTCTCATTATGCTCAATCGCCGCCATAACAGAAGCCGCGGAGTCGTCCACCTCATCTCGCTTCTGCTGGAAGGCAGAGGCCATGGTGAGGAGAACCCGCTGAAACCCAGGTCTGCCGAACTGGTCCTGCCGAGGAAAGTAGGTCCCGCCGAAGAAAGGCCTTCCGTCTGGTGTAAGGAAAGCGGTTAACGGCCAGCCTCCCTGCCCGCTGATCGCGGAGACGGCTGCCTGATAGCGGGCATCCACATCGGGACGTTCGTCCCGGTCGACCTTGATGGCGATGTAGTGCTCGTTAATGACAGCGGCAGTCTGATCGTTCTCATACGACTCACGATCCATGACATGGCACCAGTGGCACCACACCGCACCGATGTCGAGAAGAATCGGCTTATTTTGTTCCACGGCGAGCGCAAAGGCTGCGGGACTCCACTCATGCCACCGGACCGGCTGGTTGATGGCGGAACGAAGATACGCGGAGGCGGCAGATGCAAGGGCGTTCGGCTCGTGAGACATCGATTCTAGGATAGTTGGTTTACGGAATCCTTGTTCCGGTTCGCCCGCCCACGGTTTTCAGGGTGCTGAAAGTGACACGAGCGTGACAACCTCTGCAACGATCGAGCGTAGCCTCCTTAGACAACTGGGGACGCTTACGAATTTCCGTTGGGGATTGAATACTGAAATTCGCTGAGCGCTCTTTGGATGTTGAACCCTCTGCGGGCCGCCTCGCGCCGGGGCGGCCCTCTCTTATTTAGGGAGAAAGTTTAAGGAGAAAGCCCAGCCTGATGGCTGGGCTTTCGGCTATGTTCTTGGTGCTGGACTACTGCGGAGTAAGCGGCTTGGGCGGTTCCGGGTCCTTCGGAGCAGTCAGTCCAGGGATGACCGGAGCCTGATTGATGGTGCCGGTTGCAGCATCTGTAAGCGAGATGCCGTAGCGGTCCAGCGTATTTGCCAGCAACTGATAGAGCGAGGCGCGGTCACGGGCATAGGCTGCCGTCGACGAAATCAGGCTGTTCTCTGCCGTTGCGAGGTTACGCTCCTGCTGAAGAACGTTTGCTGTAGTTGAGGCGCCGAGACGGTACTTCTTCTGCTCGGAGTCCAGCGACTGCAGCTGGAAGTCACGGGCAGCCTGAGCTGCCTGTACCGCCGCGCGGTCATTGGTGAGTGCGAACTGCGCGTTGGTGACCAGCATGCGGATCTGCGTGTAGAGCTGCTGCAGACGCATCTGCGACTGACGAAGTTCCATCTGGGAACGCGCCTGGTCAGCCTGGGCGACACGATTGCGGATCGGGATATTGACCGAGAGGCCAACAGCCTTATCCGGATTTGTGGAGTTGAACAGATCCGAGAACGTACCACCGTAGCCACGTTGCGCGAGGCCCTGGCATCCGGTCTGCGCACCACCGGCGCAAACCGGGTTCCATGCGCCGCCGATTGCAGCGGCTCCGTAGAACCCGAAAACGTCAACCGTCGGCAGAAGACCGTTCTTTAGCGCCTTGATTGATATCTCGTTATTCTTCATGGCCAGCATGGCCTGTTCGATCTGCGGATTGTTGACGTAGGCCTGCTTCACCAGGTCTTCAATCTGCACATCCTCTTCCGGAAGACGGTCGAGACTGACGCGATCGGTCGGAATCACGGGAGCTGCGGCAACCTGAGGATCGTTGGTGTTGCGGGCAATCGCCTGCTTGATCAGCAGTTGCTGGTACTCGAGGTTCGACTGCGAGGTGATCAGCGCCTGTTTATCAGTCGAGACGGCAGAATCGGAATTCACGACATCGAGAGGAGCCAGAGTACCGATCTCAAGCTGCTTGCGAT
>NZ_JBFRCY010000401.1:0-5740 GCF_052113305.1 Terriglobus sp. YAF25 | reverse complement strand
TCACGATGCAACGCAGCGTAGGCCCCGACGGCCTGCACGCCGAAATCCTGCCCGACCAGGATCAACTCACGGAAGCCCAGCGCTTTCACCAGCTCGTACAGGTCGTCGGCAACATCCTTAATGGCGAAGTCGCGGGCCAGGGACGAGTCTCCCGTGCCGCGCGTGTCGGGTGCGATGACTGTGAAATGTTTTGCCAGCTCCGGCATCACTTTCAGCCAGGTGCGAGACGATTCTGGATAACCATGGACAAGCAGCATCAAAGGACCAGCACCCGCTCGTAGATAGTGAATGGTCTGTCCATTGACCTTCAGGTCGTGCTCCGCTATGTCATTTGGCAACTCTCGGCCAGATCCCGCATCGCTGTGTGGCGCGGGTTGAACGCGAAGCGCCTCGCGAAAGAGCCCTGCCTCCGGAGTACCAAATTGCGCCATCCTTTCACGGCCCTCAAGCGCCGCCGGATTGTTCGCTACAGCAGCCTCGAAGGCCGCGAGGCTAGCCCAGCGTCCATCGGCGAGAACACGATGATCGTCCACCTCACCTTGCCACAGAACCAGCTCAAAAAAGCCTGGCTTCGACTGGAGGATCGAAGTCTCCTCGCGCATCGCATCGATCAACCTCTCCTGGTTCTCTTTCGAGCTAGTGCGCCAAACATTGAAGAACCTGGTTTCTGACATGTCTACAGTCCCCTCTTGTCCTTTTGTTGTTGAAGAAATGCGTGCATTCGCGCCTGTTGCTCGGCCCCGAACAGAGCTGGGAATGCTTCCTCTTCAAGCTGGTCGCGGACTGTGGCCGGAATGCCACGTCCGGCACGCGTCATTCTCTTGATTGCGGCCACTGATTGCGCACTGCAAGCGGCAATACGGTGAGTCATCTGCCTGGCCGCCTCAAGAAGATCGGCTGATCGATGAACCTGAAGTACCATGCCGTACCGCATTGCCGTCTCCGCATCGACCACTTCGCCAGTGAACATCATTGCCAGCGCGCGCTGGTAGCCGACCCGTTCTTCCAGACGCCACGTGCCGCCAAAGGCGGGCATCACGCCGCCCATGGCTTCGATCTGCCCGAATTTGGCTTGATCTCCGGCAAGGGCCAGGTCGCAAGCAAGCACCAACTCACAGCCACCGCCTAAAGCGGGAGCATCAACTGCCGCGATCACTGGCACCGGCAGGTCGGCAATCGCCCGCGCCAGTTGGTGGCCATGGTGGCTGAAGATGCGCGCTTCAGCCGAAGGCATATTGGCGAGCTCTTCGACATTCACCAACCAGGAGGCAGCATGTGTAGCGCAGAGAATCACAGCACGGATGGAGCCGATATCTGAACGGAGGTCATGAAAGATTGCGGCTAACGCCTGCTTGCCCGCTATGTCAACGCAGTGTGCACGCCGGAATGTGAGTATTGCAACCTGTTCTTGCCGATCCAGCGCAATATCCTCTGCTGCAACCATTCGCGTCTCCTTCGTAGTTGTTGCTAACTCTCCCTGCACACCAACAACTCTTTACAGCAGGTGAACCATGTTCCGATGACCGCCATATACTGAATCGTACAGGCGCCCGCAGTTTGACTCTACGTGAAGTCAGATCATCGGTATTCCGAATTCCGGGTGCAGATTTACAGGAAAGCGACATAAACGTGGCGAGCGAGAAAACTCCAATCTGGAAGCCATCGGCACACACGAGAATGGCTGTGGATGATTTCGTGGTCATGCACGGTGGTCCCAAGGCGATGCGCCTTGCCGAGCATGAGCACAAGGAAATTCAGATTGAAGCGCATTTCAGCCCAGTTTCCACTACACGACAAAGCTCTCCCGTCTTGCCCGAAACCTTTCGGCTAATCCCCTCGAAAAAGCCGCACGTCGGATCATGGAACGAGGGCAGTGAAGTCATCGTCTTTCTGCTCGATACTCGACAATTGGAAATCGCATGCGACGAATTGCTGCGCCGATCGAACGTTGTGATTCACGATGAAATCTGGGGATCGGACATTCTTATCCAATCCGTCGCGAGTGTGTTGCGCCGGGAGTTCTTGACCGGGACAAACGATCCGATGTTTCTCGAAGGTCTGCGTACAACGCTATCCGGTTATTTAGTCCGTTCTTTCCGAAACTCGGGATCACGTTCGATTCGTGGCGGACTGTCATCCAACGCTCTGCAACGCGCTCTCGAAATGATCGAGGCGAAGATACGTACGGGCGTGAGTATTGAGTCGCTCGCTAAACATTGTGATATGGGTGTTCACCGTTTTTCACAGCTCTTCAGGAAGTCTACCGGACGAAGTCCGTACCAATATTTCCTTGACCTGCGCATCGATCGAGCGAAGCACTTCCTCAAAGATACGTCTCTGCCTTTGGCAGAAATAGCATACAAACTCGGTTTCGCAAGCCAGGGCCACTTCTCAACGACGTTCCGCCAGCACACTCAACTCACACCTCAACAATATCGACGAGCAAGTCGTTAACTGCGGCAAACCCTCGTTTTCTCAGCGCCGGATTTATAGTGAGAGGCGCCCGCCCGCAAACTCTAAAGCTATGCCGGATGCAAGCAGACAGYGGGCGAGGGAGATCCAGAGCGTAGATGTGCCAATTGTTGACTCCAAGGCAACGCGCTCATGGAACAAGGTTGACCGATGGAATGAGGCGAGCTCAATGAGCGCTCAACCAGCGAGACAGCTCTTGACCGACAATGCTTACGCCTCTGCGAGACGCTTGAGTGAAAGCAGAACGCTCCTGAAGTCCTCTGTCWCAAATGGACCGATTTCGGCTGCAGCTGGCCCGGAAATTGTCGTGCTGTAGATGATGCGGCTGCGGCCCTCGTCAAGGGGCACAATCCCATGGTGGACCTCGACCCGCGTGCCGTCGATTACGGTCTCATCGGTGAAGGCTTCGTTCTCACGCACAGATGTCAATCTGCTCTCGAACGCTTCACTTCCCGGCGGTTGCATCGTGAATGTTGTTCCCTCAGCAAAGGGTCCATGGACCTCAATATGCTCTATTCCCGCGTTCCAGATCTTCCACCCCGCCACATCTGAAAAAAGCTTCCATATCCGCTCTGGAGTCGCGACAACTTCAATGCTCTCTTCATGAGTCCACATGATGCAGGTCCTTTTGGGGTGTATTTTCCAGCGGCAAGATCGCAGTTCGTCGAGCACACCGCATCTTGGAAAGCCAATCATCTCATATGCCGCTGCAATCAGAAATTGAGCAGCAGGTCTTCTGAAGCTAGCTTGGAACGAGATCGACTTTCTCGGTAGTGATCGTGTCCCGATGAGTGCGTTAGCCAAGATGCACTCACCGAGACCGGTTAATCCAGAGGGTTAGTGTCTGGGGTTTGCGTCTGTCGCGGAAGCCCGCGCCAGTGCTTGCGTGTCGATATACTCCCGGACGCTCTTCAGTTTGCCATTCCGAAGGGTAATGTCGAAGACCCAGTGGTCCTCGAACGGCTTATCCGTGGCTTTGATCTTCCCCACCGCGACGCCGATGGCCAGAACCCGATCTCCTTGCGCCACGAATTCGGGAGGCTTTGGGTAAGTCATTTCCACCTCTTCGGATGCCTTCCGAAGCGTAGCCGCCAATCCCGCGAGCCCGCGGTGCGTACCGGCCAGCGGCCAGTCCTCGCCTGGAATGATCCACTCAATGTCTTCCGCCACCAACGCCAGCAAACGTTGCTTATCGCCGCTGCCCATCGCTGCAAAGAAATCTTTTACAACCTGTACATTCTCTTCGATGCTCATCGGTTCTCTCCTTTCCTTCATCAAGCGCGTCCGATCGAGTGGGAGGTTTCGGAATCATCCTTCTCGGACCAAATCACACGGTGGCAAACCGATTACTGCTGCTTCTTGAACACATCTTGGAATATGAGCTGACCCCAAGTGCGGCCCCGTGCGTGCACCAGCCATCCCCCCTCGTTCAGCTTTCCCAGCTTGACGGGCGCGAACCCGAGTTGTTTGGCCAGGTCCGCCGCGGGAGCGACCGCGTCTTCATCGTCGCTCGACAGAAAGACGACCCGATGACCTCCCTCGAGGACAGCCAGGAAGATGGTGTCCGCCTTGAGAGCTTCCTGGAGCGATTTGGCGACGACCGTTGGTCCAATCGCCCGAGCCCGCGGTGCCAACTCCTCGGGCGGGCGACGGCTCGCGACGGTCACGTCGATGTTGTTACGCGCAAAAGCGTGAGCGAGGGCCTGGCCTATCTTGCCGAACCCGATAATTGCGTAGCTCATAAATTTTCTCCGGTACCTGTTGATGTTGCTTTCCCGCTGATCGAATCCCGGTGAGTGCGTTAGCGACCATCCACTCATCGGGCCTCGCCGATCTCAAACGGCCGTCATGCCGCCATCGACGAACAATTCCACCCCGTTCACGTAACTGGAGTCGTCTGAAGCAAGGAACAACGCAACCGTCGCAATCTCGTCGGGCTGCCCCATCGTTCCCCGCGGAATCAGCGACTCGAAAAACTCCCGCGCCTCTTTGGTGAGAACTTCTTCCTGCATCGGTGAGGTGACAGCTCCCGGAACCAAAAGGTTTACCCGGATATGTCTGCCCTTCAGTTCGTTGAGCCACGTGCGTGCGAAGGAGCGCAACGCCAACTTGCTCGCGGCATACACACCGAAACCGGGGAAACCTTTTGCCGAAGCATTGGACCCGGTCATGATGATCGATCCGCCATCGCTGAACAGCGGCAACGCCTTCTGAACCGTGAACAGTGTGCCGCGCACATTCAGGTCGAAGGCCGCATCGAAGTGCTCTTCGGTGATCTGGCCCAGTGGCAATGGCTCCCCCTTGCCGGCACTCGCGAACAGGATGTCGATCTTGCCCTTCTCGCGTTTGACCGTATCGAAGAGGCGGTCCAGATCGTCCAGATTGGCTGCGTCACCGCGCACGCCGGTTACGTTCCGGCCTATCGCCTTGACGGCCTCATCGAGCTGCTCTTGCCTGCGGCCGGTGATGAAAACATAAGCACCTTCTTCAACGAACCGCTTGGCGCTCGCCAGCGCCATACCGCTCGATCCCCCCGTGATGACTGCAACTTTTCCTTCGAGCTTTCCCATGATTTTTCCTTTGATAGATGTGTGTTATTCAGTGCGATAAGGTTCTTTGGCGGCAGTCTGGCAGATCGGCCACCTTTAGCGGTCCAGCGCGATTTCAGATAGCCGAGAAGCCGCCGTCGACTGCGAAATCCATTCCATTCACGTAGCTCGAATCGTCTGAAGCAAGAAAGAGCGCTGCCGCCGCAATCTCCTCAGGACGACCCATCTTTCCGCGGGGAATCAGGGACTCGAACATCTCCCTCGTTGCCTTGTCGAGCCGCCGGGAGTCCGGTGTGTCGACCTGCCCCGGGCTCAGCACGTTGACCCGAATCTTTCTGCCCTTCAATTCGTTCAGCCACGTGCGTGCAAAGGAGCGCAAGGCCGCCTTGCTCGCCGCGTACACGCCGAAACCAGGAAATCCTTTCACCGACGCAACCGATCCAGTCAAGATGATCGATCCGCCGTCGTTGATCAGCGGCAACGCTTTTTGCGCCGTAAACAAAGTTCCTCGCACAATCAGGCCGAACTCTCCGTCGAAATGCTGCTCGGTAATCTCGCCCAGGACGGCGGCCTCGCCCTTGCCGGCGCTCGCGAACAGGATGTCGATTTTGCCCTTTTGCTTCTGGACCGTATGGAATAGGCGGTCGAGATCGTCGAGATTCGCCGCATCACCCTGCACGCCGGTCACGTTGCGCCCAATCAGCTTGACGGCCTCATCC
>NZ_JBFRCY010000400.1:0-4215 GCF_052113305.1 Terriglobus sp. YAF25 | reverse complement strand
GCGCAGGCAGACGGTGGGCAAGTGGGTGAGACGGTACCGGCAAGCACCGCTGCTCACCTTCGTTAGCGCATAGAGCTGCGATCCGGCAACCCTGCCCTACCAACTGACACCGGTAAAAAAAGTTGAAACTAAAAGCATATGCTCCTACTCATATTCTGTATGCGAGCATATGCTCGCACATCAAAGGGAGGGGCGTCATGAATGAATTCGAGATTTTGGTGAGCGGAGCAACTGGACGGACCGGGGGAACAGCCATCAATGAATTGCTCAAGATGGGTAGACGCGTGCGGGCTTATGTGCGCGCCGATGACGATCGGGCTGCCGAACTGAGACATCGCGGAGTCGATATCTCCGTAGGGGATTTCACAGACATCGACCAGATCCGTGCCGCTATGGAAGGTATCCGGTCGGCCTATTTTCTTCATCCAATTGCGCCGGGAATTATTGGAGCTGCTGCCTATTTCGCTCAGGCTGCAAAGGAAGCAGGCGTTACGGCAATCGTCAACATGTCGCAGATTTCCGCACGGCGCGAGTCGGCAAGCCATGCTGCGCAGGATCACTGGATCTCAGAGCGGGTTTTTGACTGGTCAGGCGTGCCCACGACACATCTCCGCCCGACCTTCTTCGCCGATTGGCTTGTTTACCCGCATTTTGCGAAGGAGATCTGGGCTAAGAAAAAGATCGAGTTTCCCTTCGCCGACGGACGCCACGCGCCCATCGCGAGCGACGACCAGGGCAGGGTCATCGCCCATATCCTCGCCAATCCCGAGGGGCACGGAGGCAAGACCTACACACTGCACGGACCAGTCGAGATGAACCATACCGAGATTGCTTCCGTCATGAGCGATGTACTCGGTGCAGAGATCGGGTATGCGCCGACAACGATCGAAGAGTTCAGGGAGAAAATGGAGAATCTTTATAAGTTTCCTCCATTCCTGGTGCAGCACCTGGTCGAGGTCGCTCAGAACTATCGAGACGGCATTTTCTCCGGTGTCAAAGATAATGTCGAGACGATCACCGGAACGCCTGCGCTTTCGGTCGCGGCTTTCATCGAGAAATACCGCAAAGCATTCGCGTGATGAGAGTTTGAACAATCAATGGAAATCGAGAGGGTAAAAACGTATGCTGCAGCTCAACCAATCGCTCGGGATCGACCAGTGCTACTGTTTCGCGGTAAGGAAGGCGAGTAGACAGGTCTCACGCCTTTATGACAGCTATCTGGAGTCTGCGGGTGTGCGCATTACGCAATTCCTTACACTCGCTGCGTTGAACGAAGTGGGTAGCGCCCCGGTCAACGCCCTTGCGGAGCGATTGGATATCGAACGCACAGCGATGGGAAAGATGGTTGGTTTCCTTGAGCGTGATGGCTTCGTTACGATCAAGCCGTCACCGACAGATGGCCGAAGCCGCCTTGTGGAACTCACCAGGGAAGGACAGCGCCTCCACGATAAAGCAGCCCCTCTCTGGCGCAAAGCGCAGCACGAATTCGAGGAGCTGAATGGGAAAAATGCTGCGGAGCTGCGGAGGCGACTCAAAAGCATCGCTATTGGCGATGTCACGACAGATGCATCGAAAGGCTGAGCGTCCAGATCAACGGCTGCAACAGTAAAGCCTGCCTGCTCAGCGATGAGCATGGCGACATACGCCTGGAAAGAAATGCGACGCCAAATTGCGCTTTACACGATTACAGTGGATGTGTGCCCCGTTTAACACTCATCCTGGTTCTTCTGCACTGCTGCTTGCATCTCAGTGCTCAGGAAAACATCCACCAAGTGGATTTCAAGAGCTTTACCTATCCAGTAAGCGGACACCTACTCGGTCACAACAGCCTCCAATGGCTTGATGGTTCCACGACCAACCCTAGTAGAAAGCCGATTCTACTAGTGGACGGCAAGGACCTGAGGAAAACCTCCAGCTTCGTGATGGATGGTAAGGAATACGCCCAATACCAAGGGTTCACATTTGAGTTTGTCCGCTATGCCGACCTCACGGGAGATGGTAACGAGGAGGCTATCGTCGACCTTAGGTATTACTCCGGCGGAACGCAAACGACCGACTATGTGTACGTTTACACACTCGATCAGCACCAGCCAAAGCTCCTCGCCTACTGCCACACGGGAAGCAGATCAGACTCCGGGCTCTACGGCGTGTACGGACAAAAGGGGCTGTTGGTGTTTGAGTTGTTCGATCCGAGTAGAAGTGAGGGCGACTGCTGTTCTTCCGGCGTGCTCATCACGCGATACAAGTGGCAGTCTGGCGTTTTCAAGCGAATTGGTTCCCGCGAACGACGGGCAATTCCTCCGCCTCAAGAACAAACGATCAGGTAAATACGAAGTCGACCGGCTAAGTTTCGAGCCGCCTTCAGTCACCTACCCCTGTGGGACGACCAGACCGACTACTTCCGCGCGTTGATTCCTTTCCTCAAGTCGGTCTAGCAATTAAACCGATAGACCGCAGAAGCCTTCAGTGACATGCGGCCTCGCCGCGAAGAGCAAAGAGAAAAGCCCAGGAGAAATCCGGGATCGACCTGATTTCATCTTTCATTTCGCCTGCGACAGGGGCTTCTACATTGGAGACGGATTAGTACTCGTAAGTCGGCTTACAGGAAGGGAGCCGCCCAGCGGATGCGGAGCAGCCGACATTCCATTCGAGTGAAGATGACTCTTTGGGTTACTCGACTCTCAACGCGTCCACGGGGTTGACGGTGGCCACGCGAGAGGCCGGCAGAAAACTTGCGAGCGCTGCTGCCAGAACGAGGATGAGCGGCACGGCCACGAAGCTCAATGGGTCAATAGGGCTGATGCCAAACAACAGTGTTCTCATTAGCCGCGCGACTGCCGCGGCGGCTCCGAGGCCGATGACGACTCCGATTCCGGTGAGCAATAAGGCGGGACGGACGAACATCCAACGGAGCTCGTTCTTCCGCGCGCCGAGCGCAAGACGGATACCGATCTCACGAGTGCGCTGTGAGACGGCGTAGGAGATGACGCCGTAGATGCCGATGATGCCGAGCGCAAGYGCCATGGCTGCGGCGATCCCCAGCATCACGAGTGTGAAGGAAGTGCGCGCGAGAGACTTGCCGTAGATCTCCTGCATGGTCTGCACGGATGCCAGGGGCAGGCTTGCATTGACCGACGACACAGCTTGCTGCATTTCACTCTGCAGGCTGGCGGTTCCGGCACGGTTGGTGTGGATAGCAAAGGTCACGAAGCGCGAGGCCATGATCGCCGGCTGCGGATCATATGGGTTTCTGACCATTGCCGGCCAGTAGACGGTTGCGGGGACCTTTTCGTCCAGGCCCAGAGTATGTACATCTTCTGCGACGCCGATCACCTCCTGCCATGGCATGCTGGAAAACTCGCGTACTTGTTTGCCGATCGCTGCTTGAGCGGAGCCCCATGACTCGCGGGCTAAGTTTTCGGAGACGATGACGCTGGGTCGCAGACTGTAGATGTCGCTCCAGGTGAAGTCGCGTCCGGCGACGAGGCGCGTGCCCATGGCGTGAAAGAAGCCGGGCGAGATGTAGTTGAAGAAGCGGATTGGCGGCTCGGTCGCTCCGTAGTCCTTTCCTTTTAGGTAGAGGCTGTCCCAATTGGGTTGGTTGCCGTCCATGGGCACAGCGCGAGCGAAGCCGACAGAGGTGACGCCGGGGATACCGGCAAGCTTGTCGGTGATGTCGTTCTCGGTGCGAGTGACCATTTCGGAATTGCTGATGAGCTGATCGGGAATCCACGTGCTTACTGTCTGAATGTGTGACGCGTCGGAGAAGCCAGGATCGACATTGTGCAACGCGGCGAAGGTGCGGACCATGAGGAGAGCGCACACCAGCAGCACCAGGGCCATTGCCACCTGAGTGACGACCAGCACGTTGCGTGCGCGATGGCGTTCGCGACTGATGCTGGTGGTGCGCACGGAGCCGTCGAGCAGCGTAGATCTCTGGCGGAAGACGTATTTCCATGTGGGCAGCGAGCCGAAGAGGAGTCCGGAGAACAGTGAAATCGCAAAGGTAAATGCGACGGAACGTGTGTCGAGAGATATTTCGCTGAGACGCGGCAGACTAGCCGGGCCGATGGAGACGAGGAGACGCAGCGCCGCAGCGGCGACGCCAACGCCGAGCACACCGCCGATCAGGCCGAGCACGACGCTTTCCAGCAGCAGCTCGCGGGCGATGCGGGCGCGTCCGGCGCCGAGTGCGGCCCGTATGGAGATCTCCTG
>NZ_JBFRCY010000399.1:0-4217 GCF_052113305.1 Terriglobus sp. YAF25 | reverse complement strand
CCGTACACCTTACCGATGAAGTACGCAGTCAAATTCGCTATGCTGGCCTTGGCCGTGGTGGCTCCAATTGCCATTCACGCGCAGGTTTTTCGCCAGGTGGGCATGGCCCCGGTGAATGGCGTACGGAAGATTGCGACAGGAAATAAGCCCCGTTCGCACCGGCAGATTGAAGCGCTGGAGCAGCAGTGGCGGCAGGCGCAGTTGAAGGCCGATACCGAAACAATGTCGAAGATGATGGCCGACGACTATATCGGCATCTCCGCCAATGGCATGGTGCAGACCAAGCAGCAGATGGTCGAGCGCGTGATGAACCGCAAGATCAGCATCACTCGCATGGATGTCGATGAACTGAAGGTAAAGATCATCAATGGAAGCACGGCCGTCGTGACCTCTCAGGTGGATGTCGACGGCGAGATGGATGGGCGTCCGTTGCACGGAAAGTATCTCTACACCCGCGTCTATGCCCGCCAGTCCGGCGGAGGATGGAAGGTCGTGAACTTTGAAGCGACCCGTATGCGGCCTGAACCCGACAAGATTGCCGATAACAAGTAATCGATAACGTTAAATGCAAAAGGCCCGGAGAATTTCTCTGGGCCTTGCTGTATTGGGGTTGGTCCCCTAGGCAATGCGCGCTTGCGGCGTCAGCACGGGAGTATTACTCAGGGCCGGTTTGCGTACATTGTTCAGGGGCATATTCAAGGCAAGCAGCCGGCGCGGCAGTGACCGCGTCTGGCCGGTAATGCGCGCGTCCTCAGGTTCAATCAATGAGGCAGCGGCGATGGTCGGGGTGATGGGTAGTACTTTGAGCGAGCTTTGCATCGTACACCTCCGGGGCCGGGAGACATTCCACGCGAGAAAAGGCGCGGAACGTCCAAAATGGGGTTTTGGATCCATGCAAGTACTAGCTGTCGTTTACTAACGGAATAGGATAGATGCGACTGACGTCAGGCCCTGTTGCCTCCAGCGACTGCGTTACGTTGCATCATAATGAACCAATTTTGTGGCGTTGTCTGTAATTCCGTGAAAACGTTCGAAGGTTTAATTCCCGATTTGGCGCGACGTACGGTTTACAGCGACTGAAAGGCCTGTCGCAGGCGCTGCCAGGTGATATCCAGGTCTTCCGGCAGAATACGGGTCTCAGCCAGCACAGGCATGAAGTTGTTATCCCCCACCCATCGCGGCAGCCCATGGAGATGCAGGTGTGCCGCAACGCCGGCCCCGGCAGCTTCTCCAAGGTTCAGGCCAAAGTTCAGCCCATCCGGCCGGTAGGTTGCACGGATAGCCCGCTCGGTCTGCTGGGCCATGGTGATCAGCTCATGCGCTGATTCCACGTCGAGCTTCGCGAGAGCGTCCGTGTGCAGATACGGTACCACCATTACATGACCACTGGTATAGGGAAATGCATTCAGCGCGATGTAGTGGAATTTTCCGCGTGTGACGATGTGTCCGTGGCGCTCTGCTTCATCCACTGGCATGCCGTGTTCAATGGCGTAGTCGACCGAAGCAATGAGATTGCAGAAGACGCATCCCTGGTCGTCAGGATAGGCATTCAGAGGCTCAGGAATACCTTTGCGCTGCGAAGGCCCAGACTTGGTGATATACGCGTAACGCCATGGCGTCCAGAGGCGGTCCATGGCTTGATGCTAGTTGAATGGTGGAATGGTTGAATAGTTGGATCGTGCGAGGTTCGTAGATCCAGGTTGCCCCTTGGAGAGAATCGGCTGGACCGACACCAGCCAAGACTTACAACTGATGGAGACAAACATCCCTTCAAGCACCGCGCGCATTCCCGGATGGGCGAAGGTATTCAAAGCGGCCCAAAGCACCATTCAACAATTCAACTATTCAACAATTCAACTATTCAACCATTCAACTGGCCGGCTACCGGCCGCCCACGATTCCGTACTTCTTCTCCAGAAAGCCTGCCAGCCCTTCCGGCACCGTGGCGGCCAGTTCCTGCCAGGTGAGCAGGGCCAGGCGGCTGCGGAGGTCTGCGGTGCGTACGCAGCGGATGATCTGGAACCAGGCCTCTCGTAAGTCGGGGCGGCGAACATCACAGAGCACCAGGTAGGTCTTGCCGGTGTGGTGGGCCGCCAAGGCTCCACGGAGGAGCTGGTAGTGCTGATAGTCGCCGCGGGTGTTGCGGGGCAGGTCTTCGAGGAAGAAGACCTCTTCGAGGTCACGGTAGCGCTCTACTAGTGCTGGACGGACGGTCTGGAAGCCGGTCTCAGTGAGCTTGGCTTCGATCAGCAGGTGCCCGAGCACGAGATCGACCTCCGAGCGGTCAGAGCGTGTGCCGTGCTGTGGAGCCTCCATGCGCACACCGAACTCAGGTGTAAGGCCCGGAGCGATGCCAAGCAGGGCACAGACCTGGGGGCGCGACAGCAGGCCCGGATAGCAGACGATATTCATCAGCAGGGCATCGGAGGAGTTGGCGCAGTCGAGCTCCTTGCGCTGGCGCGTCCTGGCGTATGCCACCCGGTTGCTCGCGGTGTATGCCTTCGCGAGGCGTGCCGCCCAGGCTGGGTTGGCGAGGATGCGGCGATAACTGGATGGGTGGAAGTTGCCGTGTTGGCCCAGCTCATCTTCCTGGAATAAGACCGATGGCGTGTGCAGGTCGTCGCGGCCGTAGGTGGTTTCGTGCTCGCGCTCAAGCGCGAGTCCGCGGGCGGATAGTTCGCGACGGAGTTGGGAGGAGGAGAGGGGCACGGCGCTTCTTAGAAATTAGACGTCGAAGAGGAATGGTGTCGAGAGCGCGCCGAGTTGAAAGTTGAAGACGCAAAGACGGTTCGCGCGTAGCGCGAATACCCAGGTCCCAGAAGCGGGACCCGGGGCACCCGGTGTTTGGGCTATCCATTCCGATCCCGGCTGCCCATGCCGTACTTTTTCAACTTTCAACTTTTAACTTTCAACGAGCGCCTATGCCTCTTATAAAAGCCACGGCATTCAACCTGCCACAAAGAAGAAGGCCTCCCTTGCGGGAGGCCTTTTGCGCTTCTCGTCGCATGGGCGAAGACTACATCGTGACGCCGCCCTTGTTCTTCTCTTCCTTCTTGCGCTCGTTTTCCTTACGTGCGCCCATGGCCTTGTCGCTCCACTCCTGTGCCTTGTCCAGGTCGGCCTTGCGAGCAGCGTCGTTGCCGCACTCGAGGTCAGCCTTACGGCGATAGGTGAGGTTGAGGTAGGTCATGGCTTCCTCATAAGTCGCATTGTTAGCGACGGCCTTCTGCAGATACTCCAGACCTTCGCTCACCAGGTTGGTGTTCTGGGCCTGCAGCTTGGCGCATGCGTCCTTGCTCTTTTTGGGGTTGCCGTCGCCTCCGTCGGTCAGGCCATCGGCAGCGAGGATGGTGGTGGCGTTCTTATACGACTGCATCCAGTCGATAACGCCGATGGTGTAATAAGCCTCAGAGGCAGCGGGATCGACCTCGATCACCTTCTTCTGCCAGTTCTTCGCATCATCAAACTTCTTCAGGTTGAAGCTGATGGAAGCCATCTGCTGCAGTGCAGTCTTGTCCTTCGGGTCTTTCGCAAGAATCTGCTGGAAACCATCCATCGCGCGTTGTGCCGTTTTGAGGTTCTCAGGCGTCTCAAGGTTAGGCACTACCTGCGATGCCAGCGTGGTGGCGAGATAAAGACGGGCCACGTCGTAGCTCGGATCGTAATCGAGAGCCTGCTGGAAATGATTGATAGCGTCTTCGTACTTCGCGCCCTTGAAGGATGCGATGCCCTTCGTAAGCTGGTCGCGGGCCTTCAGACGGTTGCATCCGGTGGCCGAGAGAAGCGTAACCAGGAGAAGTGCGGCCATTGCCGGAACACGTAGCTGGAATTTCATTGGACGAAGGGTCTCCTTGAGAATTCGCGATGTAGTGATTTTGCCGGATTGCGTGCGAGAAGCGCGACAGTCTTGCACGATGATTGTAAAGGCATAGCATGACGCATGGCCAGTAGTTGAAGGTGAAAAGGAGATTGGCCCACCTGAACGGTACCGATCAGGTGGTAACCCTCCTCCGAAGACGGTTCAGCAGTTCATCTGGTTGCAGTCTTTTCTGGTTAGCAAAGCAATTTCCGAGGCCCCTGCGCGGCGGATAGTATTGACCGCGCCGACGACCACCTGCAAGTCAAAACGTTCATCCGCCTGTAATAAGACGGTGCGGTCCTGCCTCAGCGCCATTGCCGCTGCCAGACGATGACCCATCTCATCAGGAGCCATCTCC
>NZ_JBFRCY010000398.1:0-4238 GCF_052113305.1 Terriglobus sp. YAF25 | reverse complement strand
ATGGAGAAGGACTTCGGTGGCTACCTCCTCGTCTACTTCAAGGACCAGACGCAGGCCGCCTACCTCGCCGCCAGCAAAGATGGCTACACCTTCACCGACATCAATGACGGCCAGCCCATCTTCCTGGGCGCCGAACTCGCCGAGCAGAAGGGCGTCCGCGACCCCCACATCACCCGCGGGCCTGACGGAGCCTTCTATCTCGCGATGACGGACCTGCACATCTTCGGCCAGCGCGCAGGCATCTTCAAAACGCCCTTCCAGCGCCCGGTAGAGGAGTGTGGATGGGGCAACAACCGCGCTCTCGTCCTCATGAAGTCCTACGACCTCATCCACTGGTCCCACTCAGACTTCCGCGTCGACACAGCCTTCCCGGCACTCGGCAATATCTGCACCGCCTGGGCGCCGGAGACCATCTACGATCCCGCAAAGAAGAAGATGATGGTCTACTTCACCATGCGCTACGGCCCCAAGGGCAGCGACGTCTACTACGCCTACACCGACCCGGCCTTCACCAGGCTCGAAACCAAGCCGGAACTTCTCGCCCACACCGACGGCGCGGACGGCGACATCACGCCCTTCCATGGCAAGTACGAGCTCTACTTCGTATCAGACGCTAAGATTCGTCATGGCGTCTCCAGCACGCTGACCGGCGGCTACCAGATGGATCCGCAACGGATCGACCCCGAAAAAGTCTCCACCGAAGCGCCCACCACCTTCAAACGTCTCGGTACGGACAAGTACGTCCTCATGTATGACGTGTATGGCGCGCGTCCCAGCAACATGGGTTTCAGCGAAACAACGGACTTCCAGCAGTTCACCAACCTCGGCCGCTTCAATGAAGGCGTCATGAAGACCACAAACTTCACCAGCCCCAAGCACGGCGCAGTCACCTACCTGACGGCAGCAGAACTCAAAGCCATCGCAGATCACTGGCATGTGCCACTGCAATAGACAAACCGGGCACAAAATTGCTGGAGATCGGAGTCCGTACCGGAAGCTTTCCGGGGACATTGAACAATCGAACATTCCACATTGCCTGGGAGAACAAGAATCACGGTTCAGGAGTTTAGTTGACAGAGCGAGCCGACTCCGTTGTCCACTAACTGCGGATGGAACCGCAGGTTCAGTTCACGAATCCTTCCGTGTTGAACAACAATCATTTAAACGGCTTCAAGTCTGCGGTGCCCACTTCCGAGAACGGCGTTTTCGGTACTGATCGGTTTTGAACTTCGCTCTCAGTTGCTTCAGGCAGAGCACCTTCATATGTGACCAGTGAACTTCACTGTATTGGTCGAGAACGTCTCCAAATAGAGACATCACGGCGCGGGGAGGTTCCGAACACGCGCGTGTACTCACGGCTGAACTGGGAGACGCTCACGTAACCCACGTCATGCGCAGCAGACTCTACCGTGGCATTACGGAAGATCATCAAACGACGGGCTTCATGGAGTCGGAGCTGCTTTTGATACTGAATGGGTGTCATCCCCGTCACCGATTTGAATTGACGATGAAATGTCGCCTGACTCATATTCGCGGCAACGGCGAGATTTGCCACATGGATTGTCTCACTCAGCTTGTTTCGAAGAGTGTGAATGACCTGAATGATCCTTCGGTCCTGTCCGTTTGCCATGATCATGATTTGGCTGACCTGATGACCTTCGGGACCCGTCAAAAGCCAGTAGCAAATCTCACGCATGATTCCTGGATAGAGCCTCGGGATCGCCTCTGGAGTCCCGATAAGATGAATCGCGCGCTGGGCACAATCCACTAGTTGGCGATTTAGCTCGAGAACGAATGCGCCACGGGCTTTTGGCTTGCTGGCTGCGGTCAGAGTGATCCCGGTCTCTTCCGCCATCTCCTGCATGATGAAAAAATCCAGCTCGATTTGGAGTCCGAGATAAGGTGTCTTTGAACTTGCGACAACGACCGTACCGCGCGAAGGTATATCGACAGCCACCATAAGTGACTGTCCCGCCCCAAACTTGTAGCGCTTGTCCCCAAAGGTCGCCCATTTGGCTCCCTGAAGGGTCATGTAGAGAGCGGGTTTGAACAAGCAGCTAGCTGGCCGATTTGCCTGATCGGAGCGAAGAATCGACAGTCCCTGGATGGCAGTCGGAAATGTATCGCTTCCATCGATACCATCTGTGTACTGCCGTAGGCTTTGTGCCAGCTCTTGTAGGTTTCTCGATGCGCGTTGTTCGAGAAGGCTCATAGAGCACCAGTGTACGTGACAGGATTAGGCATGTATTTGAAAGCCTTGAGCATTCACAGAAAGCAACACAGCGATCTATGCTGGAGTTGAGCTACCAGCGGGGATGGAGATCACGATTCGTCGCCGACTTTGATGAGAAATCCAAACGATTTGCAACCAACTCAGAACCCGGAGGAGACAGCCATGCCGTTTGCACGTATCGACTTGCTTAAAGGGAAAACGTCCGAGTATCGCGCCACTTTGGCCGACGTCGTCTACCAGGGGATTGTCGATGTCCTGAAGGCTCCGGATGGGGATCGCTTTGTAGTCGTCGGGGAGCATTCACCCGATAATCTAATCTACGACCCGCACTTTCTCGGTTGGGAGCGATCCCCTGACTTCATCTTGATCCAAGTGACCAGCACTGTCGGAAACAATAAAGAGTCGAAGCTTGCCTTCTACCGATATATAGCCGACGAACTGAAGAGCAAGCTATCTGTTCGCCCCGATGACGTCATGATCAACATGGTCTTTGTCGACCGTTCGGATTGGTCATTCGGGAATGGCGAACCGTGGAACTAGCCGTTCATAGTCAACGCGATTCGACGGTAAGTCGTCGTTGCAGCCTTACATCGGCGGATTACTCCTGAAAATGTATGGTCCGCCGCGCGACTGCAAGGTTGAGTTTGGTCGAGAGACAAGTCTGCGGCAATGTATTCGGCCTTTGATGGAGCCGCGTGCTCCCTAGAGCTGCGAGGTAGACCTGGGCGGCTGATTTTTCGACGTCGGTAATGAAACGGTGGGCGTCGGGACTATGATGGCTTTGCATTCACAGGCCAAAGCACAGGCGACCGCTGAGGACGGCGGACAGAAGCTTCGGGATGGGGGAACGGCGGATGAGGATTTATGTGGGAATGGCCGGCTGTCTGCTTTCGCTGGCACAAAGCCTATCGGGCATGGCACAAGCAAAACCTTCTCGGCCGGCTATCACTGGAATCTCACACGTCTGCATCTACACAACCAACGCCGCGAAGTCCGACGCCTTTTACCAACACGATTTGGGAGCGTCCAAAAGGCCTGATCCTGAGAATGCTCTGGGTGTGCGGTATTACTTCAGCCCAATACAGTTCGTGGAGGTGTTGCCGCTGCCTTCGACGGAGACCTCCATCAATAGGCTCGACCATGTAGCGTTCAATACCGCCGATGCGGCAGGTCTAAGGCTCTATATGAAGGAGCACGGCATCGCTGTCCCGGAAAAAATAGAGAACGCAAGCGATGGAAGCCGCTGGTTTGAGGTACGCGATCCTGAGGGCAACCGGGTGCAGTTCGTACAACCTCCTGCGAAACCGGCAGACATACCGTTGGACGAATTCAGCAGCCACATCATTCATCTCGGATACATGGTGCGCGATGACAAAGCTGAGAATGAGTTCTATCGATCTCTGCTTGGATTCCGGCCATATTGGTTCGGCGGCAGGGCTGAGACTCCGACGGACTGGATCTCACAACAAGTGCCCGATGGGACGGACTGGATCGAGTACATGATGGTAAGGGATCCTGAGAGAGTCCGCATTCCTGCCAGTGTAACCAAGACCTCGCTGGGATCGATGGACCATATTGCACTCKGAGTACCGAGTATGAAGGCTGCCTACGAGACCCTCTACACCGGAGACAGGCTCAACAACCGGAACGCTGGAGGCATAAAGATCGCCCGCGACGGCAAATGGCAGTTCAATATGTATGACCCAGACGATACGAGGGTTGAGCTTATGGAGTTTAAGCCAACGGTAAAACCCTGCTGCTCCCCTTTCACGGCCAGCCATCCAACCCGATAAAGCATTTCTCCTGTAGGTGTAGAGCAGGGTTGTGCATCTTTGGGCGTTTTTCTCAATGAAAACGCCGCTGCACGATCCTCACGGGATACCCAGTAACAGGAGAAATGCTCTAGTACGTGGTGCGCTTGGCCTGGGAACTCCAACCGGTCGCGGCAACTGGAGAGCAGCGGCTTGGTAACGCGAGTCGTATATCCCAAAGTCCCTCCCCGAGT
>NZ_JBFRCY010000397.1:0-4238 GCF_052113305.1 Terriglobus sp. YAF25 | reverse complement strand
GTCTCGACTCGTCCGTTCCCCTTAGTCCAGGCAAGCACCTCGTCGTGGTCCAGGGATGGGATTATTGTGGCGGCGCCACCAAAACGCCGCTGGATATCACGTCTTCTACCTCCTCCGGTGTGAACGTAGCCTCGCCCGCAAACGGAAGTAATGTAGGTACTCCGGCGATCTACGTCGCGAGTGCAACGACCGCCTGTGACAAGGGCATATCTGCCATGGGTATTTATGTAAACCATGAGCTCGTCTATAAGGTCGACGGTTCCACGCTGGCTACCCCCATCACTATGGGACGAGGGCATCAATCTACGGTCGTCCAGGCATGGGACAACTGCGGGGGCATTGCAAGCACGCCCATTGATGTCAACGTAACGGGAACCGTTCTGAAGAACGTACACGCCGCCCCAGGATGGAATCAATGGGGCCAGTTACCGCCGGTATACGACATCTGCGATGCTCCGTGCCAGGGAGTCGATTGGTCCATGACGCAGAACCAGCAGGCGCAATCACTCAGTGGGAACGCAACGCAGTTCTACCTCGGTGGCACCACTCCTTATTCTGACGTCCTCTTCTCGAACCCTGTTATCGGGCATGGAAACAAGCAGGGCCTGACAGACGAAAGCCACACGCTGCTGCCGACATTGCATGACTTTCTCTATGACACCGACGTGTATGTGAGCAACTGGCCCGTTACCCAGGTGCTCGAGTTCGACCTGAACATGTATGCCGGAGGGGTAGGTATGGAATGGGGAACTGAGTGCAATCACTTGAACGGCAACGTTTGGGACTACTGGAACAACGTTGAGGCCCGATGGGTGCCGACCTCTATCCCGTGCACGCTCAAAGATGGGTGGAACCATGTAACGTTACAAGCGCATCGGCAAGCCAACAACGATCTTCTCTACCAGTCCATTACTGTGAACGGAGTTGTTTATCCGCTGAATATCACCGTCGCGCCGAAGGCGGTTCCATCAGACTGGTGGGGGATGAYCGTCAATTACCAGATGGATGGCAACTACAAGATGGATGGCTATACCACCGCCCTTGATAACTTCCACTTTACGTACTGGTAGAGACCGGTCCGGAAAACAATCTCTCATCCCGCAACCCATGCCCTGTCTTTCCTTTGGAGAGCAGGGCATGTTTCTTTTCCTCCACCAGTCGGCATATCTCACGATGTGCGAACTCCGCGCTTGACGGCGGAATCATTACCATTCCCGCGATCGCGGCGAGACGGAGATACGCCATGCGGTTCGAGCGGAGGAACTCCAGAGGATATTCCGGCTTGCGGGCGAACGCTGTGTCGGGATCGGCGTCCAGAACGAAGGCGAGATCCGGCTTCGGAATAAACCGTAGGATTGCGCGCACATACAAGCGATGAAGGCGACGATCCACCTGCAGGTTGGCGAGCTCGTCATAGAGGAAGCGGTCAAAGATTACGACACGATCTTGAGCCCGAGGCTTTGTCCGAATAAGCTTCTTTACTGTTCGGCGCAGCGAGAGAAGATCCAGCGCATAGAGGGCCATCCGCATACAGGTGAGCAGCGGTGATTGAACATTTTTGTCCCGGCGGTGAATGGGAGCCTCCGGAGAGCCGACCCCTTTGTCGCCTTTGAATACTTTGTGGCCCAGATCTTCCCGGAAAGATTTCAACGCGACGACATCATCCCAGAAGGTGACCAACTGGACCTGTTGTCCCGACAGTTGCAGAACGTCGCGGAGCAGCGCAATCTGCGTGCTCTTTCCGGCTCCGTCGATACCGGAAAAGCTTATGAGAAGGGGCCTCTTTTCAGGCAAAGTCCGATTCATCTTCTGGCTCGCTTCAGTTTGAAGGCTTAGCTGATGTAGCAAGGGAGAGTCCGGCAACGGTTCCCACAGCGATTACAGCCCCAACGACAAGAGCCGTCCTGATGGAGAACCTGCGAACGCGTTTTTGTTTCGCCGGCGCAATTGCCGCGCCCGATGGAGTGGCGGCAGGCACTCCATCGACGCGGGTATCAGGAGCGGCAGCCGTGCCCTTGGGCGGCGGCGCCTTCTCCTGCGGTTGTGAGGGCTGCTGCGTGGAAGTTTGGGAGCTGTTGGGCTGGGAATTCGACTGAGAGTCGTTCTGGGATGCACCCGTCGACTGCGGCGCAGGAGCGCTTGGGTCCTTGCCTGTCGTGGCAGGCTCGGTGTTTTGGCTACTTTGCTGGTTCGTGGACGACGTCTGTTGCGCATCGTTAAGACCCGTGGAGGCATATGCCTCAAGCGGCAGAACCAGTGAAGCTGCAAGGCACAGAGATAAATATTGTTTCAGGATTCGATCGCGGGGCATTCTTTCACGCTCCAGGCTGACGTTGCTGCACTAATTGGGACACCAGCTAAACGTTGGATGCTTTAAGCCGCGTATTCGCTGTCCTGGTGCGCTTCAGCGGTCTCCGAGTATAGGGGCGCCATGCTGGCCGGGCGAACCTGATAGCTATGAATTGCACTTTCCGTCGATCCGTAGATTTCGAACAGGCGGCTGATTCCGGCATTCTGCAGTACGGCGCGAGCTTCTGGAGTCACTGTGGCAAGTCTTACATCACCGTTATGCTTCATAACTTCTTCCAGGCAGCAGAGAAGAAACTGGATCTCTTCCGTACCCATGATTTCAATTTGTGAGCAATCGAGCACGAAGCGAGGATGCCCATGTTGAATGGCCATCTTAAGACGGCGAAGCATGTCTGCATGACTGGCGGAAGAAATCTGGCCTGGAAGCTGAAGTATATTTACTGCTCTTTTTCTAATAGACATCGGAATCATCCCTTTTAGTTGAGGACGTATGGATGGACGAACGTGCTTACAGCACAGGGGGAGGCGGACCTTCATCCGGAAGCGTTCCCGAACTTTCACATAACTGCAGTACTTCTGTGTTTCGTATCTCCAAAAAAGCTCTGAGGAGATTGCGTCCATACCTGAGCAGATTGAATAGGCTGGTTTTGTACCAGCAGCACTGCGCCATGCTGGTTGACAGGCCGCAGACAAATTTGAGGCGTTCTACTTTCTGTTCCAAAACACCCGCGACAAAACGGTGGTTGCCGTCGAGAATTGTCAACGGGTCTGACTCTGTCAGACCGATCAAAATGATCGGTCCTGAATCCAGAGTGTCCGTGGTGAGCGCACCGCGAATCTCGCTGATCTTGCGTACGAATGGGTCTTCGGGGAGAGGCTGACGATTTTTAATGCGTTCGGCTACCGTTTTAATCGCAAAGTTGCCCCGAGCGGTTCTCGCCCATTGTGCCCTTGGGAAGACGCGGATCTGATTGAGTTCTGCCGAGCCAATCTCGACCTCATACCATTGCGTATCCTCCGGAAGTTCCCTCCACAGAGCGCGGTGCCGAAGCTCCAGAAGCGCCCGGCGAACGGCACACTCCGAGACGTCCTGCAGGTCGGGGTTCAGGAAAATGCTCCGCAATCTTTCTTCGTATTCGGCATAGACGCCTTTTCCGAGCTCACTTCTAAGAAAGCCTGAGATCACTTCGTCTTCGCTCATTCGCCGCAAAAGTCGAAGTTTACGGCGCTCCAACAGAAAGCCGGCGTTATTCAACATGTCCAGGAAGAATGGAACGGCTACCAGGATAAGGAAGCAGACGAGCAAGACGAGCTGCACCATGATCACCTGTTGCAGCGATTCGTGATACTTGCAGATGCCGGCGATCAGAACTCCACCGAAGAGGAGTTGGAACCAGGCCGTGTTCGCAATCTTGTATGACATCTCATAGGTCATCACGACCACGCTGAGGCAGTAGACAACCGTAGTTGCGGCATAGATCGCCAGGAGATATGGAAATCCATGGGGGCCGAGAATCTTGAATTCGGCGCCGAACAGAATGGTCCACAGCCAATCAGGCGTGATCGCAAGGCCGACAGAGACCGCCGTACCTACAGCCAGCACCGAAAGAAGTGCCGTCCCAATCAGTGACAGGTTCTTTCTCTCTTCTGCCTTCGAGCCCGCGACGACAGGGAACATGCTGTTCACAATCGCCTGAGACCCTGAAAAAATTACGCGCCCCACCATGGCGATTGCTGCATACAGACCGGCTTCCCGGGCAGGCAGGAAGTGTTTGACCAGAACAATGTCAGAGTTGTTGATCAATACCTGCCCAGTAAAGAACACGGTAGCGTGCGAAATCTCTTGAAAGGCTGCGCGCAGGGTGAGCGGGTTGATTGCGGTCAGGTCGAGCTTCGGGGCAATAGCGAAGTAGGCGACAGCCATGGCA
>NZ_JBFRCY010000396.1:0-4238 GCF_052113305.1 Terriglobus sp. YAF25 | reverse complement strand
GGATGAAACAGGTCCTTCGCCTGCGGCTCAGGATGACAATCCGCGCGAGCTACGCGCTTTCGGTTAGCACGGTCTTAACGCTTTAACTTTTAACTTTCAACTTTTAACTCTTCACCCCAAACCCATACACCGTCTCCGACTCGAAGACCTCTCCCGACCGAAGCACGACCGATGGGAAGTGGGCATGGTTTGGCGAATCGGGAAAGTGCTGTGTCTCAAAGCAGAAGCCGGTCCGGAAGGTATAGACCTTGCCGAAGCGGCCGACCAGCACACCCTTAAGATTGTTGCCCGAATAGAACTGGACTCCCGGCTGTGTCGTCGTCACAGTGAGCGTGCGTCCGCTCTCGGGCTCGTGTGCCTGTGCCGCCACGCGCATCGTCCCCGGAGTTCCGTTCAGCACCCAGGTATGGTCGTAACCCTTAGCAAACTTCAACTGTTCGAACTCCGCATCGGCGCGGTCTGCAATTGCATACTCGGTGCGGAAGTCCATTGGTGTTCCTTCGACCGGAGCCAGTTCGCCCGTCGGAATCGACGTCGCATCCGTCGGTACAAACGCATCCGCGTTGATGACGATGCGTGTGTTGGTAATGTCGCCGCGGTCGTCGCCACGCAGATTCCAGTAAGCGTGATTGGTGAGATTGACCACGGTCGTCTTATCGCTGGTCGCGCGATAGTGGATATGCAGATCGCTTCCCTTCAGGGTGTAAGTCACCGTGACCGTCATCGTCCCCGGAAAGCCCATGTCGCCATCCGCCGAGACCAGCGAGAGCTCAACGCCATGCGGCACCTCCTTCGCCGTCCACAGCTTCTTGTCGAAGCCCTGCGGTCCACCATGGAGTGCATTCTGCCCGTTGTTCTGGGGAATCTGGAATGTCTGACCGTCGAGATTAAACCGGCCGCCGGCGATGCGGTTCGCGACCCGTCCAACCGTAGCGCCGAAGAACGCCGTATCGTGCAGCCACTCTTCCAGCGTGTCGTAGCCCAACGAGATGTGAGCCATCTCGCCATTACGGTCCTTCGTCTTCACGCTGACCAGGCGGCCGCCCCAGCTCATCACACGAGCCTCAACCTGCTCGCTCTTCAGCGTGAAGATCTCTACCTGTGATCCGTCCGGCAACGTGCCGAAGACAGCCTTGCTCACTACAACCTCTCCACCCATCCCTAAACCTCATCCTTTTTCGGTTCGATTCTCTACGCGAACATCCCTAGACTCTAGAGCATTGTTCCTGTTGCTGGGTATCCCGGGAGGAGCGTGCAGCGGCGTTTTCATTGCAGAAAACGCCCATTAGAGCATTTCTCCTAATGGAGTAGAGCGGAGTTTTGGCTGTTGGTGCCCTTTTCCGCGAAGAAAACGGCATTCGCAGATTTTTCCAAAGCTACTGTATTAGGAGAAATGCTCTAGATACACCGGCCCTGCGCTACACCTACAGGAAAAATGCTCTACCTCCCACTGTCGACTTCAGGGAATCCCGTCTGTTTCCAGCGACTTCCGTCTTAGATTTCGTTGTAACTTCGAACGATTTCCGTAAAACGGGCTCCAAACTCCTTGCCACCCCTCATCCCCGTCAACTATGCTCTGACCGGAGGGCCATACTGGTCTGACCAAAAATCCTCTTGGAGACCATCGCATGGCTGCCGTGACTCGCCCATCGAACTCGTCCAACCTTCGTTGGGTTGTCTGCTTCCTTCTCTTCCTTGCGACCACAATCAACTACATGGACCGTTCGGTCTTTTCGTTGATTGAACCCGTCCTGCACGGTGTCTCCTTCATGGGTTGGAACCCCGCGGCCGATAAGTTCCATCAGCCCGTCTTCGACAACAACTTCGGCAATGTCGTCATCTTCTTTCAGATCGCCTACGGCATCGGCCTGCTGATCTCCGGACGCGTTGTGGACCGGCTCGGCACCAAGGCCGGCTACGCCATAGCGATTGCCGTATGGGGTCTGGCCTCGATGAGCCACTCCCTGGTGACCTCGGTCGTTGGTTTCTACATTGCGCGCGTCTGCCTGGGTCTGGGCGAAGCCGGTAACTTCCCTGCGGCCATTAAGGCCACCTCCGAGTGGTTCCCCTCGGAAGAGCGCGCTCTGGCAACGGGCATCTTTAACTCCGGCACTAACTTCTCCTCCCTGGTTGCCCCGCTGTTGGTCTCTGCTGTGACCGCGCGTTTTGGCTGGCGCTATGCCTTCGTCGCTACCGGATCCATGGGCGTGGGCTGGCTTGTACTGTGGCTGCTGTTCCCCTATGGCCGCCTGCGACCTTCGCAGGACACGCTGACGCAGCAGTATGTTGCACTGCCCGCGGAGAAGCAGGGCTTCCTCTCTATTCTGTTCACGCGGCGCGCCTGGGCCTTTGCTCTCGGTAAGGGACTTACCGATGGCGTCTGGTGGTTCTATCTCTTCTATCTGCCGCAGTTCCTCAACCGGAACTATGGGCTCGATCTGCGCGCGCAGTACTGGTTCCTGGTCACGGTCTATCTGTTCTCGTCGGTGGGCTCCATCTTTGGCGGTGCGCTCTCGGGCATTCTGATGAAGCGCGGGTTCTCCATCAACGCCGGCCGAAAGACGGCCATGCTCTCCATGGCCATCTCCGTCATTCCGATCGTCTTTGTGCCACACGCCGGCTCACTGTTCGCCAACAATCCATGGCCGGCCACTGCGCTCTTCGCTCTGGCTGCGGCTGCGCACCAGGGCTGGTCCGCCAATCTCTTCTCCACCACCGGCGACATGTTCCCTTCGAGCGCTATCTCGACCGTCGTCGGCTTCGGAGGCGCGATGGGCGCACTGGGCGGCGCCGTCTTTACCGCTGTGGTCAAGAAGAACCTCTCGCTGCACCCGACGCTAATCTTCACCATGGCCGGCACTGTGTACCTTCTGGCCCTCGTGATCATTCATCTGCTGGTGCCTCGGATGGGACGCCCGCTCGAAGCCACCGAATAGGTTGAACCAGTTCGACCATTCCCCGGACCAAAGTGGTATGCTTCGATCGACCGCAAGGACTTGAATAGAACCATGCCGACGAAGACATCCAACAACCGCACTGCGGCGAAACCACACTCGCAGCTCACCATGCAGGTGGTGGAGCACGTCCGTTCCCTGATCGCGCGTGGCGAGCTGCGCCCCGGCGATCGCCTGCCGCCTGAGCGCGAACTGGCGAAGAAGCTGGATATCTCCCGCTCTTCGCTCCGTGCCGGCATCGGATTTCTATCGGCTATGGGTGTGTTGAAGTCGCGGCACGGCGCCGGCACCTTCGTCTCCGACGGCCCTCCAGCCCTGGACCGCAACTCACTCAATGTCCTGGGAGCGCTGCACGGCTTCCTGCCCTGGCAGATGTTCGAGGCACGCCTTGTGCTGGAAGCGGACCTCGCCGCACTTGCAGCCGAGCGCGCCACTGACGAGCACATCGCGGCCCTCGCCGAAGAGGTCGCCGAGATGTACGCCTCTCTGGAGCAGCCGCAGGAGTACCTGATCCACGACGTACGATTTCACCGCACCATCGCTGTGGCCGCGGGAAACCCCATCCTGGCCACGCTGATGGAGACCATCACTGCGGCCCTGTATGACGTCCGTTCGAAGACTGTGGCACAGTCAACCGACCGCAAGGAGTCAGCGGAGATGCACCGCGCCATCTATCGTGCGATCCGCGCGCGTAATCCGGAAGGAGCACGCGATGCCATGCGTGAGCACCTCTATCGCGCCCGCGCCTCACAGGATATGGAAGTGCCTACCAGTGCCACCGAAGGCGCGGCCAAGCCGGGATCGAACTAAGACAGATCGGCCAATTCGTTTTGTTTGTCAGGAATTTTGGGGTGTTTCTAGCCCACCCTAGCGTTGCGAGGGTTCACCCCAGCGAACGAAGTTCACTGGGGACCCCGAGGTGGGGCACCCGGGCAGAGAAAACGAGAGAAAAAGCAGATTTCTCCGCTACGCTCCGAAATGACAAACAAAGAGTGTCATGCCACTAGACTAAGCGCTGAAGGCGCGTTCCATACCAGCCTGGGCAACGCCCCAGGTACGGAGGTTGGGGAATGCTAAGAGGGCTGAAGGCCCGATCTATAATCCCGAATCGCCGCATGCCACAGTCTCTAAACGAAACAGTTGTGAACCGTTGTATCCCCATCAAAAGCGATGCGGGTGGATTGAAGGCTGCTCWAYARSGCGGGCCTTCAGAGTCTGTGTGAGTACTTGCTTTTCGGGGTTATTTATACGAGAAGAGAGTATGTCACGGTATTTGCCCTATTC
>NZ_JBFRCY010000395.1:0-6958 GCF_052113305.1 Terriglobus sp. YAF25 | reverse complement strand
CCGCAATCCAGGCAGAATCGTTGAACTGATCATTACTCTCGGTCATCAATTGGGGATGGAGTTGGTCGCAGAAGGAATCGAGACCAAGGAACAGGCCGACAAGATACGGTCTCTGGGATGCGAATTCGCGCAGGGATATTTTTTCTCCTATCCCCTGGCGCCCGAAGCGATTACAAACTCCCTTTCTCAACCAGATTCCGGTACAGAGCTTTCTGCCCTGCTCGCACTTCAATAAACAGGCCAGGACGCAAAATGTAACGTTCGCGGTCTGAATACGGCAGCTGGTGTGGTGCAGCGATCTGCGTGCTTTCAGGCTTTGGCGCCCCGATGTTCGCGTTCCGTCTGACGCCGTGTCTCCGCCATCAACTGGATGGCTGCATACGGCTTATCTGGAGTAGTTCCAGGCGAGCACGATCTCTATACAAACCCCAGATTGCTGGTGCTGAAGCTTCCAATGTTCGGGAAGACGAGTGGAAGCTGCGCAGCACTCACACCGAACCATTGCGCCAGCGTCGCAGCATACTGCACCGTCCCCGTCGTCGGAACCCAACGTCCATTGGAGCCGGAATCATCTGGACCGCCAAGCGCCAGTGTCGGGAAGGTTCCGTACATCTTTCCGCCTTTCACCGCACCGCCAATCACGAAATGATGCGATCCCCATGCATGGTCACTCCCTGTGTTGGAGTTAGGCTGATACGTCCGGCTGAAGTCTGACATCGTAAAGGTCGTCACATTGGATGTCACGCCTAGCTCCTGGATCGCCTGATAGAAGGCCGCAATTGCAGGGCTGATCTGAGACAGCAGCGTGCTCTGCAGCGTGAGCTGATCGGAGTGGGTATCGAAGTTACCGATCCCGGCAAAGAAGATCTGACGGCTCACGCCCAGGGCCGCGCGAACCTGGATAACCTGCGCCACCTGTGCAAGCTGCGCGGCAAGTCCGTTGTTCGCTGGAAATACAGTCTGCAGCTTGGGAACCGAAGCCGTGGCGGCAGCCAGAATCCTGGAATAGTTGTACGCATTCGCCGTAATTGCATCATCTGCCTGCACCAGTGTTAACCCGCTGCTGAACGTCAACAACGCCTGGGCCGTTGCCTGCCGCGCGTTACACTCCGCTGTACTTTCTGAGCATCCTGCAGCGCCCAGATTTCCCGGACTAATGGACACCGGTGTGCTCGCCTGGCCATTGCAGAAGAGTGTGTCGCCAGCCACAGAAGTAATCATTGGTATCAGACCGTTTGGGTTATACGTCGTATTCAGCACATCGGCAATCCGGCCGGCCCATCCCGTCGGGGTCGCACCGCTCTGCGCGGCGTTCTGCCACTCCAACTGCTGGTCAGGGTGGGAGAAGAGATTACTGGGAAGCGACTGGTTTGCCTGGTATTGGGCCTTCGTAATCGGCTTTATCAGGGTGCCCACATTCGCCACAATGGCGGCATTGTTACTGTTGAAAAGCGCCTGAATGTCAGGAAGATTCGGATTCAAGGCAAAAGCCGGAAGAGCATTCAAGGGAAGAAGCTGGTTCTGAGCAAGCGCCAGCGGCCCCCGAACGCCCGCGTAGCTGTTATAGCCAGCCGCGTCGTACGGAATAAATGTGTTGTTCGCGTCATTGCCGCCATACAGGAAGACGCAGACCAATGCCTTGTAGTCCTGTGTCGATTGTGCCAGGGCGTTGAGTGCACCAAATGGACGAAGACCTACTGCATTGCCTGCAGCCGCCAGCGATGCATAGCGAATAAAACTACGGCGCGAAGGACGCATAACCGGAACTCCTTTTGACTAGTGCAGAATCTTGTATTGCGATGACGTAGTTACCAGGTACAGTGCAACGCGAACACGCTGCCCCATATCAGTCAACGAGCTGATGTGGTTGACGATGGCCGTACGCATCTGGGATGGCATCTGACCGTGCATGAAGAGAAGGCCAAGCGCATCGACAAGATCCCCCGGTTTAGCCGCTAGCGTACCCCACGAGCTCTTCGCTGAAAGATCAACGCTAAAGCCCGAAATCTTGTTGGAGACAACCGTATTTGCCAGGGTCAAACGCAATACCACGCTTGCCGTGTTCTCCAGGCTGAACTCGGGAGCATTTGTAGACGTACCGGGAATGACATATTCCGGAGGGAAGAAGTTAAAGACGCTGGGGGAGGCATACGGCTTTTCGCTGAGATTCGCCGTGTAATTCCCAAGAGTGTTGTAGGACGCGTTTGCCACAACATCGTTTCCCGCTACGGCATCGTTGTTGGTAAATCCCAAACCGCGCATCATGTTGGCCAGCCAGAGCACGGGCTCTCGAAGATGACCGCCCTCCGCCGCGGGATCGGTATCGCCCGCGCGAGCCTCCTTGTCGGTGAGAATCGCACGAACGACAGCCTTCATATCTCCACGCACATTGTTCCCGTTGTTTGCGAACACGGCAACGACACGCTGCACATAAGCGGGGCTCGGATTACTAGCCACCAGATGTTGGATCAACTGGCGACAAACAAACGGGCCCACATTCGGATGGGTAAAGATGTTATTCAGTGCACCATCAAGATCCTGCATGGAACTCTGTCCTGCCGGCAGCGTAGTACCGCTCAACAGGATTTTGGCAGCAGTGTCGTGATTGGCGTCGACAGCAGCCATCGGCATCGTATAGTTTGCGGTCCCGTTTGGGAACTTCGCAGGACTACCGCCGGTCGACGTGGCATACGTCCATCCCGTAAAGGCGCGTGCAAACGCCTGCACCTGGTCCTGTGTATAAGCCGGGATCATATTATTGCTGCTATCCAGCTTAGGGGTGCCGTCATCGTTCAGCAGAAACAGACCGGTGGTGAACAATTGCATTAGTTCGCGGGCGTAGTTCTCGTTGGCAATCTGTGGAACTCCATTTACAGTGCCCGGTTTGTTGCTGTTCAACATATTGAGGTAAGCGCCCATTCCCGGTGAGAGCGTTACATCTTTCATGATGGTGGAGAAGTTTCCGAAGGCGTCATTCACCAAGACGTTCTGAAAGGCCGCGACCGCACGCGAATTAACCGAATTCGTCGAAATGACAAACATCTCGGCAAGAGCAAATGCGACCCGCTGACGAAGCTGATCGGGGGCCGTAAGTGTTGCCTGCCACCATTCCGACTGCAGACAGGGCACAAGAGTCGTTGCACAGACGGTCGGCGGAGTCGTTGGAAATAACGCCAGCGTCGTGGGCTGCATCGCGAACTGTTCGTTCAGATATCCGTCAACACCGATGGATACAACGTGTTGAATATCGGGCAAGGTCGGCCCAAAGGTGGCCTGATCCAGCAGGCGGGCGGCGGCAGTAACGGCTGCCTGGACTGTCACCTGTGCATTCACTGAAGATGACGCCGATCCACCGGGGTCGGGATTAATAACAGTCACGGGGATCGTGTTGACACCCTGGGCGAGGTTCAACGTACAGATTGCCGTCAGTTGCGTTGCTGTAGTCAGTGCGGGGGAAACGGTCTGCCCCTGAATCTGGACCTGGGCTCCACTTACAAAGCCAGTTCCTGTGACCGTGACGGTATACGCCGGTCCAAGACCGATCACCGTGGCAGAACTGACAACAGGAAGCGGGTTAAGAATTGACTCCGTCACAGAAGCTGTTGCCGACGAAGATGCCTGACTTACCGCCGTGATGGTTACTGTATTCGGGCTGGGCAGGATGATCGGTGCGGTGTAGAGTCCGGAAGCCGAGATCGTCCCGATTGCCGACGAGCCGCCTGCGGTTCCGTTCACCTGCCAGGTAACACTAGTCTGACTCGTGTTCGAGACCGCTGCGGTTAACTGCGTGGTGGAACCCAGGCGAACCTGGCCCCCTCCCGTGATAGTGACCGTCACGGGACCCGCAGGTGCGGATCGGCCACCTCCACATCCAGTAAGGAGCGGCAGAGACACCACACTCATCAACACGATGCGAAATAGACAACAGGAACCAGGGTGAAAAGAGACACAAGAACGCATAGCGCCAGACTCCTGTCTGTACGTCGGGGCGCCCAATGCTCAGCAGTCGGCGACGAGGCTGCCCTGTTGGGAAGAGGCAACAGATATAACATCTGTTTGTAAAACAAGTTGGTTACCGGCAGGGCCCTTCTAGCTATCGCACGTACCAGGTTAGAACTGCGCAATCACCCAGGTCGATGCTCCGCCGGCGTCAATGCCCCATCCCGTCTGACCACTTTCAAATCCGGGATTTGACAAGACATTTGTTCCTCCAGCAACCCCCATAAAGCAGTCGTCGGCGATCAGCGTCCCGACGCCCGAATAGGAGTCCTTGAGCTGGAACCTCAAGCTGGTATAGCTTCCCGTGCTGAATGCCGGAGTTGAGCACTGTGTCCATGTGGAAGTCGCCGTGCATTTCACACTAGCCAGGTTGGTGGAGTTGTACATTGCATCCAGTTCCACCGAACCCGATCCCTTGATCCACACGCTGGCTACATAGGTTTGATTGGCTGCCACCGATATCTGCTGATGCGTAGAGGTCCAGTTTGGGCTGGACGGCACTGCAACCTGCAGGCACCAGAGTCCCGTCCGGCAATTACCGCTTCCCGAATAGGCGCCAATGCTGAGAGGTGTTGTAAGCGGATTTTGATAGTAATCCACCCCGCCGTTGTTAGAGACAGCCACAGCTGCCCCTGCTGCTGGAGAGCCCGGCTGCAACGCATATCCTGCAGGGCATGGCTGCGGACCGTTCGCCAGCGAAGCCGTCCAGGTGCATGTGCCGCCATTACCGGCGCTGTTGAGCAGAGGGTCACCATATACCGGACTTGATTCGCTGCCAGAAGAGGCCCACGAAGATGCAGTGGTATAAGTTATTCCATTCCATATCCACTGTGGATTGTTGGGAGTGTAGTAGAGATTATTGCTGAACGTGAGCCCGCTGATCGTATTCACGTCACGGAGAAACTCCACATTGTTGGCGGAGTTTGGATTCGCCATATAGCAGATGTTGTTCTCAATCATCGATCCCGATGCAAATGTGCCGGAACCGTTCCACATCGGCAGATAGAAACACGCACTTGGATCTGTCGAGATAGACGATTGTGCAATGTTGTTGAGGAAGGTATTGCCGTAGACATACACGGGATTCGGTGCAGGATTCGGCGTCAGGCCAAAGAGCCCGCCGATACCTCGCACCAGGTCATCGTTCTCAGAGATGTTGTAGCGGAATGTATTTGGTCCCCATGTGGTGCCGCTGGGGTTGCCATCATACCCCAGTATTCCAGCGCCGCCATTGTGATGGGTGTAGTTATATTGAACGGTCGAGTTGGTTGTGCCTCCATCAAGATCGATGCCGTCCCAATCGCAGCCTGTCGTAAACGCAGGCAACGGCTGCACGTTGTAGACCTCGTTGTACTGGATGAAGATATTGTTCGCGTTGTAGGTCTCGATGCCGCTCGTTCCACCACACGTGGTAACGTTTGCCCCAACATCATGGATAAGGTTGTATTGAATAACCGCACCGTTCACACCATTGGCGTTTAAGCCGGCATAAGGGGCGGGACTTCCCAGGTTGTAAACGGTGTTGCCCTGCATTAGCACGTTGGTAATATTGCGCCCATATCCCCAGCCGGCCACTCCAGCCCCATCCGTAGATGTCGGATCTGCTCCGTGGAGAGTATTGTTCAGGATCTGGATATTGTTGAGGGGACCATTGTTCCCATTCAGGGCATAGCCAAGGATCCAGATCTCTCCTCCGCTCTGCCCGCCGGTCGTTGCAAATCCCGACACCTCGGAATTTTTGACGGTGATTCCCTGGGTCGCCCAACTGACGGAACTGTTCTGCAACAGGATGCCCCAGTTCGTACTCGCTCCATTCACGACCTTCAAAGTATCCACGGTGAATCCATTGATGTTGTCCCCGATAATCGCAGCGGTGTTCTTCCCGGAGCAACTCGACGAGGACTGAATGGTAGCCACTCCTCCGCCATAGGAGGTCACGGTAAAGGGATTCTGTACCGAGGAGGTCGGCACGATGGTTCTGGTAAAGACCAGGYATCCAACGAAGGTCTGGCCTCCCTCGAAGGAAACAGTACTTCCTTCCGGATAAGTAAAGCTATTCACCTTAGCAATCGTCTGCCATGGGGTTGATGACGTTGTGCCGTCATTGCTTTCGTTCCCATTCGGAGAGACATAGTACTGCAGTTGCTGCTGACTGAAGGTCGCCGCGAATGCCTCGTTCGATGGGCTTGAAGTACCGGCCCCGTTCACTGCCTGCACGACGTAGTAATAGGTCGTGGCATGCGTTAGACCAGTATCGGTATAGGGAGAACCAGCAATTCCCTGCGCGACGAGGTTCGACGGGGACGGAGTGAATCCGCTCGTCAGGCTGCGATAGATGTTGTAGCTCCACGCATTCGTGGATGGAGACCATGTCAGACTTACCTTGCTCACGGATGTCGGCGTCGCCGTCAGACCCGTCGGCGTTCCCGGAGGTGTGGTGCTTCCGCCGCCGCCCCCTCCGCCTGTGCCAGAGTAGGCGCCGATACTCGGCGGGCTGGTCAAGGCACTTTGGTAGTAGTCCACGCCGCCGTTGCCTGTGATGGCAGCTCCCGTCCCCAATCCGGGAGAACCGGACTGAAGTGCATAGGCCGAGGGACACGGTTGTGGTCCATTGCCCAGAAGAGGAGACCAGCTGCAAGTTCCGCCGTTACCACCGCTGCTGAACAGAGGGTTACCGTACGCCGGACTCGTTTCCAAACCAGTCGCCGTCCATGCGGCGAGCGTGGTGTAAGACGTCCCGCCCCAACGCCAGGTTGGCGTGGTTCCCGCATAATACAGATTGTTCTGAAGCGTCATCCCACTCTGGCTATATGGGTTGTAATAAAAGTTCCCGCTTCTGCCGTACTGGTCATGGTTATTCATGTAGCAGATGTTGTCTGCAATCAGAGAGCCGCTTGCCCAGGTTCCACCACCATTCCCAAAGTTGAAACAGGCGCTGGAGGTCGACTTTTCGTATTCT
>NZ_JBFRCY010000394.1:0-13650 GCF_052113305.1 Terriglobus sp. YAF25 | reverse complement strand
GTGTGTATCGAAGTGCTGAACCTATCGTGAATGATTCTGCATATACGTGTCTGTCATACAGCACACATAGTGCAACTTTTTGAAAAAAAAGACCGTTTTGGATCTGGAACCTTAAGCCCGAATTAAGCTACAGGGTCGACTCGGCGTCGGCTACGGTGGGGAACACCTTCAACACCGTATTCACCTTGGTGAGTTCCATCAGCGCGGCGATGCGCTGTTGCGGGGCCGCAACGGCCAGCCTTCGCCCCTGTTTCTGGGCTGCCAGATGGAAGTTCATGATGGCGCCGAGCCCGGCAGAGTCGACGTACGGTACCCCCGAGATATCCAGAACCACCAGGGGCTCCGTAGACGCCTTTGCCGCCGCCTGCAGTTTAGGCAGATCGCCAAGCGTCAGCGAACCGGAGAGACGCATGATGAGGATTCCCTCCAACGCACCAGGAGCAGTATCAATCTTCAGCGGCACAGGCGGCATGGTGCCTACCACTATACCAAGCAGGAACCGGGGGCGCCGGAACCGTTTTTCGCCGGGTTCCCTTCGATACAATCAACACTTATGCATCGTTGGTCTCAGCTCTTTATCCCCACCTTGCGCGAGGCTCCGGCCGACGCCGAGGTGGCAAGCCATAAGCTGCTTCTCCGGGCGGGGTATGTGCGCCAGTTGGGCGCCGGTATTTACAGCTACCTGCTTCTCGGCAACCGTTCGATCAACAAGATCGTCGCCATCGTCCGCGAAGAGATGGACGCTATCGGGCAGGAGTTCCTTCTGCCGGCGCTGAACCCCCGCGAGATCTGGGAGGCCAGCGGCCGCTGGTCTGTGATGGGCGAGAACATGTTCCGCCTGAAAGACCGCAAGGGCGCCGACCTCTGTCTGGGCATGACCCACGAAGAGGTCATGACCGACATCGCCCGCAAGGAGCTGCGCAGCTACAAACAGCTGCCGCAGATCTGGTACCAGATCCAGACCAAGTTCCGCGATGAGCCCCGTCCCAAGGCGGGCCTGCTGCGCGTCCGCCAGTTCATCATGAAGGACTCCTACAGCTTCGACATCGATGCTGCCGGCCTGGACGTGAGCTACGACAAGCACGACCGCGCCTACCGGAATATCTTCTCGCGCTGCGGCCTGGACTTTGTCGCCGTCGAGGCCGACTCCGGCGCAATGGGCGGCTCCGCCTCGCAGGAGTTCATGGTCTACACCGATGCCGGCGAAGACCTGATCGCAAGCTGCCCCAACTGCCACTACGCCGCCAATCTGGAGAAAGCCACCAGCGCCCTGGCGGTTGTCACTGAACTCGAAGACGGCATTGTCGAAGAGGTCTCCACGCCAACCCAGCGCACCATCGACGAAGTAGGCGCGTTCCTGAACGTTGCCCCGGTCTACCAGATGAAGACCATGGCAATGGTCGTCACTACTCCCGACGGCAAGTCGAAGACCATCGTCGCTTTCCTGCGCGGAGACCACATGCTGAACGAGGCCAAGCTCGCAACCGCTGTCGGCGGAGGTGAGCTGCGTCCCATGGTCGCTGAAGAGATTCTGGCTGCCTTCGGCGCTCCGGCCGGCTTCCTTGGTCCGATCGGCGTCAAAGCCGACTTCGTCATCCTCGATGCCGCCCTGGAAGGCCGCAAGAACTTGATCACCGGAGCCAACAAGGAAGGCTTCCATCTACGCAACGTCACGCCGGGTAAGGACTTCAAACCGACCCTGATCGCGGACGTCCGCAACATCAACGAAGGCGAGCCCTGCCCGAAGTGCGGCACATCGCTCAAGCTGGGCAAGGCAGTCGAGATCGGCCATATCTTCAAGCTCGGCTACCGCTACTCAGAGTCGATGGGTGCCAGCGTGCTCGATCGCGAAGGCAAGGAAGTCATGCCCATCATGGGCTGCTACGGCATCGGCATCGAGCGCATCCTCACCGCGGCCATCGAGCAGTCTGCCGCTAATCGTGGTATCGACTCCAGGGGCGAGATCAGCTATGCCATGCCGCCCTCCATCGCGCCGTTCGAAGTGGTGGTCACGGTGACCAACGTCGCCGACGAGACGCTTCGCGCAGCCGGTGAAACCGTGGCCCAGGCACTCGACAAGGCCGGCTTCGATACGATTCTCGATGACCGCGACGAGCGTGCCGGAGTGAAGTTCAAGGATGCCGATCTGGCCGGTATCCCCTTCCGTATCAACATCGGCAAGAAACTTGCCGAGGGGAAGGTGGAGTTTGTGAACCGCCTGACCAATGAGAGCGTAGATGTTGCTGTAGAGGAAGTTACGCAGGCACTGACGCGTGTCTGCGAATCTGCGTCTAAGTAAGAGAACACCTATGGCCGTAAAAGTGAAGATCGGCGGCAACAGCCGCACCGGCGCCCAGCATTCGCTGGGCGTTCGTATCCTTCGGGTCGCGCTGATCGCGTGCTCGGCGCTGCTGCTTCTGTTCTTCTCCGTCTTCGGCTACTACTACTTCAGGTATCAGAAGATCGTGGACGACCGGCTGAACGCCGGTCCCATGTTTACCAATACCTCGCAGATCTTCGCTGCTCCACGTGAGGTGCGTCCCGGCCAGAAGTTAAGCGCCGGCGCCATCGGGCAGGAGCTTCGCCAGGCCGGATACAACAACAACCCGCAGATGGGCACCTTCCAACTACGCGGCGATACCATCCTGATCAAGCCTGGTCCGCAGAGCTTCCACTCCACTGACGGCGCCACCATCACCACCGAGGATGGAGAAGTTCAGTCCATCACCGCGGAAAACGGTGTGGCGTTGCGCGGCTACGAGCTGGAACCGCTGCTCATCACCGGCCTCTCCGAAGATAAGAACCGTATCAAGCGCCGCCTGGTCAGCTACAAGGACATTCCGCAGCGCATGGTGCAGTCAGTCACTGCAATCGAAGACCGTCAGTTCTTCGAACACGGCGGCATCAACTATGCCCGTACTATCAAGTGCGGCGTGCAGGACGTGTTGAGCGGCCGCAAAGCCTGCGGCGGATCCACACTGACGCAGCAGCTTGCTCGCGGCTTCTTCCTTACGCCTGAAAAGCACATCAAGCGCAAGCTGATCGAGATCCTCATCAGCTTCCATGTTGGCCGGGATGATTCAGCGGCCCAACTACTTCTCGCCCTACAAGCATCCGGAACGCGCGATGGAGCGTCGCAATATCGTTCTCGATTCGATGGTGGAGACGAATGCCATCACGAAGAGCGAGGCTGAGCGCGCCAAGGCAGAGCCTATCCGCCTGGCTCCGCCGAACGTCGATGCCTCTGAGGCTCCGTACTTCGTCGACGTCGTGCATGACAACCTGGTGCAGCGCATCGGTGACCAGGAACTCTCGCACCAATCGCTGCGCATCTACACCTCGCTTGATCCGGATCTGCAGCGTGCCGCGTCAGAAGCTGTCGCTATCGGCATGCAGAACGTGGATGAGATGGTCCGCAAGCAGCATCGCGGCAATGGCCCCATCACCTGGCCGCAGGTCTCTCTCGTCGCCCTCAACCCGCACACCGGTCAGGTTCTGGCAATGGTCGGCGGACGCAACTACGGCGTCTCGCAGTTGAACCACGCCACCTCGAAGCGGCCGACAGGATCGATCTTCAAACCCTTCGTCTACGCGGCTGCCTACAACGCCAGCGTGAATGGCCAGACGATCGGCGATAAAGGCATTTTCACCGCGACGACGATGCTGGACGACGAACCCACCACGTTTACCTTCGACAACGGCCGTCAGACCTACGCGCCGCGCAACTACAAGGACGAATTCCACGGCTCTGTAACCGCCATCTATGCGCTGGCGCACTCGCTGAACAACGCCACCATCTCGCTGGGACAGATGGTGGGCTTTGAGAACGTCGCTGCGCTGGGGCGCCAGGCCGGCATTGCCGCTGCACGCGGCACACCTGCTGTCTCACTGGGAGCGTATGACGCCACGCCGCTCGACATGGCCGGCGCGTACACCATCTTTGCCAACAACGGCGTGCATCTGAACCCGTGGACACTGGCCAGCGTCCGCAATCTGAACGGCGATATCGTCGCCGACTTCGCGCCCGAAGCGCGCCAGGTGCTTGATCCACGCGTCGCCGCACTCTCCACCTCGCTGATGGAAGGCGTGATGAACTTCGGCTACGGCTATGAGACCCGCRAGCGCGGCTTCATGGCTCCGGCCGCGGGCAAGACCGGCACCAGCCACGACGCGTGGTTCGCAGGCTACACCTCGAACCTGATCTGCATTGTGTGGGTAGGCAGGAGAACCAGCAACCTCCCGCAGGCAACGAGCCGGGAGCTTCGCCGAATCCAGCCGCGGTACGTTCAGGCCCGCCACCAAATCCGGGGGCACAGCCGAATCCTGGTTCTTCACCGAATCCAGCGGTGGAAGAGCCGAAAAAGAAGAAGAACTTCTTGCAGAAGATCTTCGGCGGCGGAGGCGACAAGGAGCAGCAACAACCTACACAGCCTCAGCAGTAGCAAGGCTCAGAGTCGTACCGAAGGCTCGATATAAGGTCCGCCAACCCGGGCTGAGGCCCGCTGCTCCCACCACGATCAAGACGCAACCATCTGGCCTCATCTTGCTCCAATCCTGATACCCTTTCCAATGGAAAGGAAGGATTTGCATGATTGATCTGACCGGCAAAGTTGCCGTTATTTTCGGCCTGGCCAACAAGCGCAGCATCGCCTGGGGTATTGCCCAGAAGCTCTCTGAGGCAGGTGCGACCATCGCCCTCTGCTACCAGAATGAGCGTCTGAAGAGAGAAGCCGATGCTCTGCTGCCGGAGCTGAAAAGCGCCAAAGCCTTCCAGTGCGATCTCTCCGTCGATGCTGAGATTGAGTCAACCTTCGCCGCCTTCCAGCAGGAGTTCGGCAAGATTGACATCCTGATCCACGCCGTTGCCTACGCACCAGCCGATGAGATCAAGAACGACTTCATCTTCACCAGCCGCGAAGGCTTCCGCATTGCACACGACGTCAGCGCTTACACGCTGATCGCCGTCTCGCGTGCGGCGCTGCCGCTGATGACGGACGGCGGGGCCATCCTCACGCTGAGCTACTACGGCGCGGAGAAGGTCTTCCCCAACTACAACGTCATGGGCGTCGCCAAGGCTGCGCTGGAAGCGACCGTGCGCTACCTCGCCGCCTCGCTCGGACCGAAGAACATCCGCGTCAACGCCATCTCCGCCGGTCCCATCAAGACCCTGGCTGCGCGTGGCATCGGCGACTTCACCAAGATCCTGGACACCGTGACCGAGCGCGCCCCGCTGCATCGCAATGTCGATCAGCTCGAGGTGGGTGGCGCAGCAGTCTTCCTGTGCTCTCCTCTGGCCAGCGCCATCACCGGCGAGATCACCTACGTCGACTGCGGTTACAACATCACGGGAATGTAAGGAGACCCTTCATGCGCATTGCAGATGTTCTGCTGGCCGACTACGACACGGAGATCAGAAGCGCCCAGCGGCTCTTCGAGCGGCTCCCCTCCGTTGAGAAGGCCGACTGGAAGCCCCATGAAAGGTCCATGCTCTTCGGCAAGCTGGTGATGCACGTAGCCACCCTGCCGGGCTTTGGCGCCACGGTGCTCAGCGAGCCGGTCGTCGACCTCTCGCAGAGCAAGATACCGAGCTTTACCTTCGAAAGCCCGGCAGTGGCCTCTGCGGTACTGGCTGAAACCTCAGCAAAGACGCGCGCACTGCTCGCAAACATCTCCGACGAAGAGATGGAGACGACCTGGCAGTTGAAGTACCATGATCGCGTCCTCTTTACCGGTGGCCGCATCCTGGCCTACCGCACCATGTTCTTCAACCATTTCGTGCATCACCGGGCACAGCTTGGCGTCTATCTGCGCCTGCTGGAAGTTCCCATCCCCGGCATGTATGGTCCGTCGGCGGACGAGCAGAGCATTCTCGGATGAGCAGTTCACCTTACACCGCTATCGCTCGCCTTCTGCGTCCCCAGGGACGCAAGGGCGAGGTGTTGGCGGATCTGCTCACCGACTTTCCGGAGCGCTTTGAAACCACCAGCTCCGTGCTGCTGGAAAATGCTGCCGGCGAACCTACACCCGCCACGGTGGAAGGCCACTGGTTTCCCGTCGGCCGCAACGCCGGCCGTGTCGTGTTGAAGCTGAGCGGCATTGATTCCATCAATGATGCTGAAACCCTGCAGGGCAAGCTGGTGTTCGTTCCCGACGCAGAACGCGTGGCCCTCGCAGAAGACCGCGTGTGGATCGCAGATCTGATCGGTTGCGAGCTCTATCATCACGATCGCCCTATCGGCACCATTGTCGATGTTCACGGGAGTGAATCGCCGCACGGCGCATCGCTTCTCGTCGTGAAGAAACACGAGAGCGACGATGAGCTTCTGATCCCCTTCGTGCAGGCATATATCCAGTCGCTGAATCTCGATGCGAAACGCATCGAGATGAACCTGCCGGAAGGTTTGCTGGAGATCAATGGTTAACCAACAACGCCTCGCGGCTTGCGAGGCGTTTGTTGTTACCAGAGATACCACCGGAGAGAAATGGGACGGCTTTCACCGTCCCTGCGAAGCCTAACTAGCATGCGGCTTCGAAAAACCAATCAAGTTTAGTCACGTGATCCGAAGTTCCAGGCAAAGCCAACGGAGATAACCGGATACACCGTTGCATAGTCCTTGAGATCGTTCTGGATCTTCACACGCTGGCGCTGCAGGTCAGCCTGAGCACCGGCGTCGGTCGAAAGCTTGCCGCAGCCCTGCGGATCGCAGACCGTTCCATCCATGTCCAGGCCGAACTTCGGAGCTCCCGTGAAGACCACTCCGAYGTCGACCGGAATGCTCCAGCGGCGGCCATTGCGCGGAATCAGATTGCCGAAACCGAAGGTGACCATCGGCGCCACCGTGCGATCGTAGGCAAAGGTGGCATTTCCCTTGACCGGGTCGGTCGCCGAGTTTGTGTAGGTGCCGTCGCCCATGTCGAACCGAGCGCCTGGATCGATATGGATAAACGCCGATCCATGGTTCTTCTGGAAGGCAAGACCCGGACTGACGTGGAATCCGCCTGCCTTATAGAACGGAAAGTAGTCGACCTGCACCTGTCCGGACTTGAAGTTGAGGTCGGCGTCATAGTTCCAGCCGCCGTTCCCAAAGGTGCCGGTATACCCAAAGAAGTTTGCACCCATGCGCAGGTTAACTCGCCGGCCAAGCGGCGTAGCTACCTCCGGTCCGAACCCGAGAGAACCAAAGCGAACTGCAGTAGCGTATTGACGAAATGGACGAATCTGGAAGGCCGACCGTCCTGCAGGAGGCGGGATGATCGCCCCGGCATCCGCATCCGCCTCGTCCATGGAGCCAATAGGCTGGGACGAGCTGCTCATATCGAGCGCGGCGAGCTGCAGTGTGGGACGATTCGACCGGCTATCTACCGACCAGTCAGAAGTTGTTGATTGCAAAGGTGACGAACTCTGTGCGTGCAGGGGGAGGGATGCGACGCCGGCGGCGGCCAGCGTAAGCATTAGAATTCGGCGTTTCAGCACGTTATTCGATGTCCTAATAGAGGGAAATTTGGTCAAGACACAGTAGACCAGCTACAGTTCGCTCCTCACTCCTCGATCTCGTAAAAATCTGCTCCCGGCGCTGACGGCAGGAGTTTGATGACACACCCCAGCGTCCTCCCTCAGCGGGCGGCGTTCCGGGCCTGCATCTGCCCCGCCCACGACTCGTACAGAAGCTGCTTCTGCTCCCGCTTCCACTCCTCTTCCGGAAGCACCATCAGATCCGCTCGTGGAATTCCCGGAAACCCAGTCCCGACCGCATCGAGCCCGCCTTCGCGGTCTTCGCGGATGTAATTCTTCGAGATCTCCACATTGTTCTTCTGGATCCACGCGGAGATATGCGTCGTCCCGGCGGCACGGATTCCCGCCTCATCCCAGAAAGCAAAGTGCAACTGCCGGTTGAGCCACAGCATGCCATCCAGGTTCACCCAACTGGTGCGATGGCTGATGCCCGGATACAGCACCGTCGTAAACAGCCCCTCTTCGGTGTCCATCAGGTTTGCCGCACGCTCGCGTGTCGCCGCAAACCACGCCGGAGGATGATCGCTCATCTTCATCACCGTATCCGCATCGCCATTCATCACGTACATGGGGCCGCGCTCGGCGTTCAGCGTGTAGAGAATCGGTCCACGATCGCCCAGCACCGCCAGCGCACGATACGGAGGCGCCTGGCAGGGCAGCTTGCCGGTATCGAAGTACTCATGTGGACCGTCGAAGGTGCCGCCACCGCTCAGCAGTACCGCATGGATCCGCGTGTCGATCGCTCCGGTAATACCGCTGACAAACGCACCCATGGAGTAGCCGACTGTACCGATCCGTGCGGCATCGACTTGCGGCAGCGAACGCAGATAGCTGACCGCCTGCATCACATCCACCTGCATCAGGCCCGCAAGCCGTTGCCCCCAGTGCGGTTGATCGACGGCGGCGTCATGCGGAGATGGACTCTCACGGCTGGCACGATGCGCATTGCGCTCTCCCTCGCCGATCGGATCGTAAGTCACCGCAACCGCGCCTGCCTTTGCGAAGAGCAGGCCGCTGTAAAAGGCATACCAACTGAACTTGTCGCCGCCGTGCCCGTTCACGACCACGATGCCAGGTAGCTTCTGCCCGGGCTTCAGCAGCTTCGGATCGGGACGATAGACGATCGCCGGAACACGCATACCGTCAGCCGTCGCATAGGTCACGCGATCGGCAACGACGCCTGGCATCGGTGAGAAGCTCGACCACACCTTTGCCCCGAGCGCAGGAAGACGATCCGGAACGTAAAGCTGCCGGCGGATCTCATGCCGCCACGCAGCATTACGCGCCTCCCTCTGCGCCGGAGTGAGCGAGCTCCCCGGCTTGATGAAGTTGCCGCTGTCAAACGGAGGCTGCACCTGAAAGTACTGCTCCGGGCGAGGATCGCCGCCGCCGCCGGCAGCCACAGGAGGCACATCCACGTGGCTCTGCGCAGCCAGCACACCCGCCGCGGTCAACGCGATACTGACAAGACTTTTACGGAACAGTACGAATCGCATGGCGGCTGTCGCTCCTGATGCGGTTTTTAGTTATGGCAGCCTTGCTGCTTCGGCAACCGGATTCCAGCCATCGCTTCCCTTCAGGAAGACCGCAGGCTCAAACGGCTTTGCCTGTGCGGCAGTAAGTTGATGCGTCCATGACGGACGATGTGCCGTATCCGCTCCAGGCCCGGTGTTGCCAAACTCAGCGTAGAAGGTCTTGGCGAGGTCGGCGGCATTCGATTTCCACTCCTGCCAGCCCTGCGGATTCAACGTTGCCGGCAGCTCCGTATGCATGAAGACCCCGCGAGAGTACGCGCGCCACGGACGTCCAAGATAGAACCCTTTGCCCTCGACGTTCTCCGCCGTCACCTTTGAGTTGGTGATGACATAGCCCGTCGTTTGCTCCGCTGCCCTGTGTTGCCCGCAGTGTTCTCGAAGGTGACGTTATCGGCCTGGAAGTCGTCGCCGTTGATCTCGACCGACTCCGAAAAAAAAGTACCGCCCGTCGTCGGGCCGGTGCGCGCGGCCGTAATCACCACCTGTGACGGATCGCTGCCGGTGCCGAGAAAGGTCGTATGCGCTCGGCGACGCGAGACCCATACCCGCTCCTTGTAGGTGCCGGGGGCGATGTGCAGATACAGACGTCCGTTCGGTCCGGGGTCAGGCGCGTGATCCATCGCCATCTGGATCGTGGGGAAATCGTCGCTGCTGGAGGTGTTGCCCTTCGAATCAGGAGAGACCTTCACGTGAACATCCTGTGCCGTCAGTGCAGGAACAGACACCAGCCAGGCAGCAAGCGCCAGACTCGGCGCGGCAAACATCCGTAGACGCACGACTCATCCTCCAGTAAAACGTTTTGATTTAAAGACACGATCCTCCTCCTCCGTTATGGCCGGAAGCGGATCGTGTAGAAAGCACCAAAGAGGGTCATCCCGAGCCCCCACCAGAAGGTCGAGTGAAGCTCTGCCAGAACGACAGCCGGCGGATGCGAGAACTGGTACGCGCCGATCGGCAACAGCACCAGGCCGTAACCCAGGCAGAGAATTCCGACGAAGAACCAGATGGAGAGCGACCGACGGCCGCTCTCGGGTGCCGTTACCGACGAGGACGCCGGATGCGGATGAACATTAGGGTGAGGCGTTTGACCGGACATTGAGGCTTCCTCCTACCAGAAGATGATATTGACGATCACGAGCAAGACGGCCACAACCCCGGCCCAGAAGATTGGACGCTGCCACAGCGGAACTTCATCCTCTGCAGGAATGACCGTGGCTCCATAGACCAGCCCGTTGAGCTCCTCATCGGACTTCGCCTTGCCCATATAGCTGACCACTACGGTGATGCCAACGCAGATCAGCCAGCTCCACAACGCGCGATACAGATTCTCCGCCATCGGCTTCGCATCCGGGGAAAGCGCGATATACCGCAGCGCACCGGGATCTTTATAGACCCAGATCCACATGACGATCGAGGAGAGCGTTCCGATCAGCAGACCCCAGAAACCACCAGCGTTCGTGCTGCGCTTCCAGAGCATGCCCAGGATTACGGTTCCAAACAACGGGGCAATGAAGAAGCTGAACAGCGCCTGCACGTAGTCCATGATCGAAGCCGCATTCATCACCAGGTACGCCGTCGCAACCGACAGCAACATACCCACCACCGTGGACGCACGGCCAACCATGACGTAGTGCTTGTCGGGAGCATCCTTCTTCATGAAGGCGCCGTACAGGTCATAGGTCCACACCGTGGAGAAGGCACTGACGTTACCCGCCATGCCACTCATAAAGCCTGCAACCAGCGCAGTGATGCCAAGGCCAAGAAGTCCAGGACCGCAATAGCGCACCAGCATCAGTGGAAGAGCTTCGTTGAAGCTGTGTTGGCCGGTACGGATCGCTTCGCTCTCCGAGACCAGGTGCATCAGCGTTCCATCAGGATTACGCAGCACGGCAATCGCCAGCACGCCCGGCAGAATCACGATCAGCGGCACAGCCATCTTGAAGATGGCGCCGATGATTGGAGCCATCTTGGCCGCGCGGAGGTTATTGGCGGAGAGCACACGCTGCACCACCAAGAAGTCCGTCGTCCAGTAGCCGAAGCTGATGACGAATCCAAGACCGAAGACCAGGCCGGTCCAGTGGATACCCATCGCGTTGCCCTGGAAGCTGCCGGTGTTAGCCCACAGATGCATGTAGCTTTCGTTGCCGATCTGCGCAGCGATCTGATGCTTCAGGTTGGTCCAGCCGCCGGCCTCGATCAGGCCGAGAATCGGCACCAGCGCAGCGCCCGCCCAGATGAGCACAAACTGCAGCACTTCATTGATGATGGCCGAACGCAGACCGCCGAGCATGACATACAGGCCGACCGTAAAGGCGCCCACCCAGATGGAGAAGTTGATATCCCAGCCGAGTACGACCTTCATCACCAGCGCCATCGAGTACATGTTCACGCCGCTCATCAGCACCGTCATGACGCCGAAGGTGACCGCGCTGACCGCACGCGCGCCTTCACCGAAGCGTAGCTGCAGATAGCCCGGAACCGAGTGCGTCTTGGAGATGTAATAGAACGGCATCATCACGATGCCCAGGAAGAGCATCGCGGGAATCGCGCCGATCCAGTACCAGTGCGTCGCCAGAAGGCCGTACTGGTAGGCCGTTCCTGCCCATCCCATCAGCTCCAGCGAACCCAGATTCGCAGAAACGAAGCTGAGACCCGCAATCCAGGCCGTCATCTCACGACCCGCAAGGAAGAACTCTTCGCTGGTATTGGCTGAATCCTTCACGTAAAAGCCGATGAAGATCACCAGCACGAAGTACATCAGCAAAATCAAAATGTCGGGCCAGGACAAGGTAGCAAGCTGCCTGGCACTCAAGAGCGCGAGCGCGAGATGGGTCATAGTGGCGGTTCGGTCTGCGAATCCATCATCAACGATAGACGATTATTTTCGCAGGCCGAATTATATCAATGGGGTTTTATCTTTGGCTCCCAGAGAATACGTTTTCTCGCTAAGACGTATAAACCGCAGGGATAACCGGCTATACGCCCGTCCAACAGGACGTTGCGTTCAGCGCAACGATTTCTCAAGCTTCACCCCAACGAACAAGATCGTTGGGGTGGTCACTCGTCTAATGCGCCGACCGGTAGTTGCCGTATCCCACAATCACCGTCGAAAGAATCAGCAGCCCTACACCGCACGCAAGCACTGCCTTCGCCCGCGGGCTCGCCGACTTCCATTCCTTCAGACTCACACCCCAGATCGCCGCAAAGATGATGATCGAAGCCATATGCAACGTCCAGCTCGAAAAGTCATACTTGCCCATCTTGGTCTGGCCCATCGAGTAGAAGAAGAACTGGAAGTACCAGATGATGCCGGCTGAGGCCGCACAGAGATAGTTCTTCGCCAACTGTCCGCCGGTGAGTTTGTTGACGCCACCGGCCTGAGGATCAGAGACCGCACCCGCAAGCTGTCCTGCCGAGCGCTTCCGCAGGATCAGCCACGTTGACCATGCAAGGTTCGTCGCAAAGCCGCCCCACAGCACCACGATCAACACCGGCAGGTTCTGCCAGAGATCGAGCCGGCCCTGCGCGCGCAGCTCAACGGCGGCGATATCGCCGATCGGCTTGCCTGCCGCCAGACCAAAGGCAAAGAACGAGCTCATGATGCCGGCGAAGACCGCGACCACAATACCCTTACCAAACGAAAGATCTTTCTGCTGCTCGCTCGTCGGTGTCTCATCGGCCGTGTCACGGTCCTTGTAGTAACCGGCAAGGCCATTCACCGCGATCGCCAGCAGGCACACGCCTACACCCAGAAGAATGATCCGCCCGCCGGTCTGGCTGGCGATAACACTGAGCTGCCCTGCCAGCATGGGCGGAATCAGCGTGCCGAAGGCCGTGCAGAAACCTAGCGCAACCGCGTATCCAAGCGCGATACCGAGATAGCGCACCGCAAGTCCAAAGGTCAGGCCGCCAAAGCCCCAGGCCACGCCATAGAGAACGGCATGGACAACAGCCTCACGCGGAGAGCGAGAGAGGATCTCGCTTACATGCGGAACAAAGATCCAGGCGATGACCGAGGGAGCGATGAGCCACGCAGCGACGCCCTGAATGATCCAGTAGATCTCGAACGACCAGCGCCGGATGGCGCGAAACGGAATGAAGTTACTGGCTGACGCAAGTCCGCCAAGCCAGTGATACAGGACGCCGAGCAGAGGTCCGGGCATGCAAACTTTCCTTTAGCTGCAAAAGATAGGTACGGCTATGCTGAAAAACATCCATGAGACGGCTCAGATACCAAGAAGAGCCTTCCTTCATTAGGTGAATAGTTTCTCATGTGAATTCACACTCTGGTAGTATGTGCGTTGCAGTAATCGAAATCATTTCCAAGGACCCTGACGATGGAACGTAGCGTGTCATCTCTTCCGCAGGAGAAACAGGAGCGCGTGTGGCGCGCTCTCGATGGACTCCAGATCGAGATTCCATCGTGGGGCTTTGCCAATACCGGAACCCGCTTCGGCAAGTTCATTCAGGCGGCCGCCGCCACCAACCTGACCGAAAAGTTCGCGGACGCCTCTGAAGTCCATCGCCTGACTGGCATCACGCCCACTGTGGCACTGCATGTGCTGTGGGATCTCCCCGAAGGCGAAGGCAGCGTTGCGCAGG
>NZ_JBFRCY010000393.1:0-8974 GCF_052113305.1 Terriglobus sp. YAF25 | reverse complement strand
GACCGGATCACTGTATCCGGCTCTCCATCGATTGGAGCGTCAGAGCTGGGTGCAGTCTGAGTGGAAACAGTCGGAGAGCAAGCAAAAAGCCCGCTATTACCGAATCACGGCCAAGGGGAAAAAGCAGCTGGCCTCAGATCTGGGCCGATGGGAGCGGATTGTTGAAGCGATTGGGTCGGTGATGTACGTCAAGCCGGAGGAGAGTGAGTCATGAAGTGGTTCCCGAGCTTCGGTTTTCAGTGGCGCAAGCGCGAATTGCAGGAAGAGATTGATGCACACCTGCAGATGGCGATTGCAGATCGAGTAGCGCGAGGGGAAACGGCGGAGACAGCGCGACGAGCAGCAGCGCGGGAGTTTGGAAGCGTTCCTTTGGTGCAGGATGTGACGCGCCAGATGTGGGGCCAAGCCTGGCTTGACCAACTAGGCCAGGATGTCCGTTACGCGCTGCGGCAACTGCGCAAGAGCCCCGGCTTTACGATCACCGCTACGGCCATGCTGGCAGTAGCTATCTGCGCCAACAGCACCGTATTCAGTTGGATCGACGGCACCATGTTGCGTCCGATTCCGGGCGCGAGAGACACGGGCGAACTCGTAAGCCTGCAGCGGGGAGAACGGAACTTCTCGCCGACTCCGCCTTTCTCCTATATCGACTATCGCGATCTGCGCGAGCAGAACCACGCCTTTGCCGGAATACTTGCCTATCATAACGATTGGATTGCGCTGACTGGCGGCGCACAGCCGGATCGTGTCTATATAGCGAATGTGTCGGCTAATTATTTCGATGTGCTCGGCATCAAGCCAACGCTGGGGCGATTCTTTCTGCCGGACGAGGAGGCCCGTGCGGTACCCAACGTGGTCCTGGGCTACGCGCTCTGGAAGACGCGTTATGGCAAAGACCCGGCAATTGTGGGCAAGTCGATCGAGGTCGCTCGGCATCCGGTGACGGTGATCGGTGTGGCGCCGGAGGGGTTTGTCGGAGCAGCTCCCGGGCTGCTTGACGATCTGTGGGTAACGCTCGATCCCCTCGGGACGGATGTGTGGCGAATGACCCATCGCGACTCGGACTGGCTGATCTTAGTAGGAAGATTGCGGCCCGGCGTGAGCCGTGGCCAGGCAACCCAGGATCTCGATACCTCGATGCACCATATTGTAGTGGCGTATCCGGACCAGCATCTCGGCGATAACCGGATCACGCTCGATCCGATGTGGCGTTCGCCATTCGGCGCCAACGGATACATGGCGGCGACGCTGCCCATTCTGCTGGCCTTCGCCGGCGTGGTGCTGTTGTTGACCAGTGCGAACGTGGCCACGCTCACGCTGGTGCGGTTTGTATCCCGGCGGCGTGAGCTTGCCATCCGGCAGTCGCTCGGGGCCAATCGCATGCAACTGGTGCGGCAGATGATGCTGGAGGGCGCTGTGATTTCCATCGTCGCGGGAGCCGTGGCCCTTGTATTGACATGGTGGACATCGAAAACATTTGCGTGGTTCTTTCCAGTGAACGCAGTTCCCCTCGCACTGAACGGGAACGTGGACCATAGGGTGGTGATCGGGATTGCGGTATCTTCTCTTTTGGCAGGCATGCTATGCGGCGCGCTCCCCGCCTGGCGATCCTCTCACGCGCCGGCCATTGAGGTACTCAAGGCAGAGTCTGCAAGTATCTCCGGCGGCTCACGCAACCGGAAATTGCTCAGTGGGCTGGTGGTGGCGCAAATCGCGCTTACCCTTCCGTTGCTGTTGTGCTCCGGGCTATTTCTGCGAACGCTGCGGAATCTCGCCGCGGCGAACCCCGGCTTTGAGCAAGACCACGTTCTCACTGCGTCCGTTGGGCTGAATATCGCCGGCTACAGCAACGATGAGGCAAAGTTGATCCGTCGCAAGATACTTGATCGCGTGTCGGCACTGCCCGGCGTGGAGGTTGCGTCTCTTACCGACTGGATTCCGATGACCCTGATTCAAAAGAGAAACGATGCGTATCCGGAAGGGTATGTGCCGCACCCTCATGAATCTCTGCTGGTGCAGAATGCCGAAGTGGGACCGCGGTATTTCGAATCCCTTCATATACCCATCTTGGAAGGACGCGAGTTTACGCCGGAGGACGATGAAAGGGCCCCGAGGGTACTCATCGTGGATCAGACCGCGGCGAGGCGCTACTGGCCGGGACAGGATCCGCTGGGAAAGAGGCTCAGGATTTGGGGCAGCCTTTTCACGGTTGTCGGCGTGGCGAGGAATTCAACCCATACTTTCGTGAATGAGTCACCCGAGCCTATGGTCTATATGAGTTATTTCCAGCAGCCGGGGTACGAGACGATGGTGCAGGTGAAAACCGAGGGTAATCCCGTCGACCTGGAGCCAATGGTGGAAAACGCCATCCATGGGATCGATTCGCGACTGCCGGTTTTCGATGTGCGTTCCATGCGGGAGAGCACCCAGATGGCCAACATTTTCGCCGTCATCGAGAGCACCCTGGCGGGGATGTTCGCGCTGATTGGGCTGGTTCTTGCCATAGACACGTGTCATCGGCCGGATGTTGTATGGAATCGGAGCCAACGATCCCATCACCGTCGTTTCCGTCGTTATGCTTCTGGGAGCAATGTCATTGTTAGCATGCTACCTTCCCGCACATCGAGCGATGCGCCGGAACCCGGTGACCGCAATTCGAGAATTGTAAGCTGCAGTTCAGATTCGACGCGAATTGGACGGATTCGGGGTATGCGTGGCAAGCAGCAGGCGCAAAGCTTAAAAAGGCTTGAGGAGCAGGTTGGGCTGACCTTTTTTCACAGCGCCACGCCGCTATTGAAGTTTTGCGAGAAGTTAAAGAGGAAGGCCCCTGCTGATTTATGGAACATCACAAATCTCAGTGGTCGCGTACGGAGCCGTCTGTCGCATCCCACATCTCCGGGAACTTCCATTCCGGGATACCGCGCTCATTGTCGATGAGGTTGTCATCCAGCTCGATGCCGAGCCCCGGCCCGTCCAGATTGCCCTTCAGGACAATGTTGCCCTCGGTCATCACGAATGGCTTTTTGATGTAGCTCTTCCCCATCGGGCTGCGCTGCACATTGGGCGGCCCTCCCTTTACCGCCTGCAGCGACGGCACCTCATGCGCGAGGAAGTTCGGGATCGACGCCGCCACGTGCATCGAGGCGGCAAAGCCCACCACTCCTTCCTTCGAGTGCGGCAGCATATCGGCATAGAAGGCCTCCGCGAGCGTGGCCACCGCCTTCAGCTCGGTGATGCCGCCCACATGCGTAACGTCCGGCTGCAGCAGTTGCGCCGCGCCGGCTGTCAGCAGGTCACGGAACTGCCACTTCGTCACCATGCGCTCGCCCGTGGCGAAGGGGAACACCGTCTTCTTCGCCATCTCTGCCATCAAAGGCAGGTTCTGGAACTGGATCGGCTCCTCATAGAACCAGGGGCGGAAGGGCTCGAGCGCCTTGATGATCTCCATCGCGGCGGGCGGCTCATGCTCGCCGTGCATCTCGATGCCCAGGTCGAAGTCGGGACCGACGAGCTCGCGGATCGCCTTTACCTTTTCGACAAAGCCGTCGATATAGTACGGGTTCTCGGACGAGCGTGACAGCCGGCCTCGTGTGGACGAGACGCTGGTCTTCATCGACCGGTAGCCCTGGGCGAGCACGTGGGTTCGGGTTTCTTCGACGCTCTCGGCCTGGCCGTAGCACTTGATGCGGTCCCGCGTTGGGCCACCCAGAAGGTCATAGATTGGAACTCCCAGCGCCTTGCCCTTGATATCCCACATCGCGATATCGACCGCGCCTAGCGCGGAGGTGAGGACGATATCACCGCGATAGAACGCGTGCCGGTAGATCGCCTGCCAGTGGTGTGCCGGCCGGCGTGCGTCCTTGCCGATGAGGTAGGGCTCGATCTCCTTGATGGCGGCGGCCACCGTGGGGATGCGTCCCTCCACAGTGCCCTCCCCGATTCCGGTGATACCGGCATCGGTGTGCATCTTGATGAAGATGCTGCGCAGCGAGTTGACCGGGATGATCTCGAGTCCGGTTATCTTGATCTCGTCGCGCGGGTCGGCCAAAGCGGAGGCGTGGTTCACCGGCTGCGCGGCAAGGTTGCGCTCGCTCGCGAGCAAGCCGCCCAAGCCCATGGCGGCGGTTTTCATCCAGCTACGGCGTGACTGAGCCATCGGCGATTCCCTCGGTGTGATTCCAGAAAACGCTGGAGCATTTTTCCTGTAAGTGTAGTGTAGGGTTTCCGCATCTATGGGCGTTTTCCGCAATGAAAACGCCACTGTACTCCCCTCCCGGGATACCCAGCAACAGGAAAAGTGCTCTATCACCTGAGCCGTGAGAACGTCATCCTGCAGCGTATTGGCTTGTGGGGTCTGAGACCGCTTGCAGCCAGTAACGGATCAAACAATCGTGAGTAAGACAGAGCCGGCGCGGCGTAGCATAGTCGGTGAATTCCAGGCGAAACAGCTACTCGACCTTGCTTGCTTTATTTAGCAGCACCACGTGAGAGAAGACTCCCGTGTCGAGCGTGGTTGGGAGATGCGAACAGAAACCGATGCCCACATAAAAAGGTGCGTCGAAGTGCATTGTCAGCGGAGGCCCAAGCGGGTGCATCGGTTCACCCTTAATCGACGCGTAAATCGTGATCTCATCACCCTTCTTCGTGATCCCGATCCGCTGAGCCATCACTCCGTTGAGGGTGCCGCCAAAACGATATTCCATGTCCCTCATCGCTTATGCGTCGCCGAGCCGGGCAGCGCCCAGTCCGGCACCCCTTCCGGCGCCTGCGGTTGCTGTGCTGTCGACAGAAGGCTGAGTGCTCCTATGAGTAATGCAGATGCAGCGCAAAAAGCATACTTTCTCATCGAACGGCACTTTAGCAGATGGTGGTGACAGATGTAATAAGTCCTCATAGTGTCGGCTTGTGTTTACCTATCGCCCCCAAGTCTTCGCTGGGGAAGAACAGGCCGATACACTCATTGACCCTTGACCGGGTTCGATTACTTCTGGGAAGAGTCGTTTATCAGGAGTAATCCGCTGAAGTTGCCGAAAACTAAAACTTTCAGGGAGTCTACAATCGTAGCAAGCTGCTCTGGGATTGAGCTGTAGAATTAGGCGTTCTCTGACGAGGTCTACTCATTGGCTCAAGGTAAAGACAATCAGAATGTATCTAAGGGAATCAATGCCAATAAGCATCGCGAGACGCGCTTAGAGTCACTCTCGTCGATCTGTGTTGTTCTAGTTATCGGTCTGTTCACTATGAGCGGTCTAGCTCAGAATTTTGTGATCCCTTCCGGCTCAATGGAAAAGACGTTGCTTGTTGGCGACCATGTCGTCGTGGATCGTATGACCTTTGCTCCTCCAACGAGATGGGCCCCGTTCGTCCACTCTCGAGAGCCCAGGCGCGGCGACATTATTGTGTTTTTGAAGCCTAATCCCGAAACGCCCGATCTAATCCTGGTCAAGCGCCTGATTGGCCTACCCGGGGATCGCATTCGTTTGGATCACGGAATTGTCTATCTAAACGGGGTACGCCAAAATGAGCCGTACGCTATCCTGCCTCACCTAAGCGAAGACCCTGAGGACCAATATTCGCCTTCACGCGATGATTTTCCCGCTCTCGGTGCTCCGGAAGGTGCTACGGCCGTCTGGTCGGAGGAGCTGGCATCTCATATTGCTGACGGCAACTTGGTGGTTCCTGCCGGCAAAGTCTTCGCCATGGGAGACAATCGTAATCACAGCGCTGATAGCCGCTACTGGGGATTTGTTCCTCGCGAAAATATCCTCGGTCGGCCCCTTTTCAATTATTGGTCGTTTGATGCTGGGACTACAAAACCAGAGACACAGTCGATCAGCGTTGTCCAGCGTCTCGAGGCGTTCTTGACTACATCCATCCACATCTTTGACAGAACGAGATGGACTCGCACGGGACACCCGATTACATAAACGGCTAGACGATCCGCTATGTGCACGGTGAGCCTACCTCTCGTCCGAATTGGATCATCTTTCCTGGAATTGAAAGACTCGTTGACAATGTGGCATGCCTTCGCACCGCGGTGCTAGCATGCGTGCATGCCCCTGAATCCAGCAGAAGTCTTTCAGCACTATACCGACGCATGGAATCGGCACGATGCATCTGGCATTGTCTCCACATTCGCTGAATGCGGAACCTACACCGACCCAACGACCGCTGGTCCGCTTGCCGGAGCAGCGATAGCAGCCTACGCAGAATCCCTTTGGCATGCCTTCCCCGATTTGAATTTCGAAACGGTAAGTTTGACCAATAACGCTCAGGGATTGGTCTCAGCCGAGTGGCTCATGAAGGGGACCAACACGGGCCCCATGATGGGCCTGCCCCCTACGGGCCGTTCGATCGCGTTGGCCGGTGSCGACTTCGCTCGCATCGAAGGCGGAAAAATCCTTTCCCTGCAAGGATATTTCGATAGTGACGCCGTACCGCGCGCCTTGGGACTTGACATCATCGTGCAGCCCTCCGCAATCGGCCCTTTCGGGTTCGGCACCAGCGTTCGCGCAAGCAATGGAAGCACCGCCCTTCCCGGTGCGTTCAGTATCACCAACTTCTTTGCGCGCAATCCAGAGGAGGCCGCCGTCATGAAGGAAAGCGGCCGCAAGATAGCTATGGACATGCTAACCATGCCGGGGTTCATCAGCTTGGTCTCAGTTGTCGTGGGAGATTGCCTGATGACCATCACCGCTTGGGAGACCCTGGACTCCATGGCGCCCCTGATGAAACAGGGAGAGCATCGTTCTATGGTCAGCCGCTACTTTACCTCGGAATTCGGTCAGGGCGGAATGACCGGGGTGTGGGTTCCGGGCCGCCTCAATCCACGCCGCGTCCGCTGTCCTGGYTGTGACAAGATGACCCCTGTCGAAGCTCCGAAACAGAACTGCACCTGCGGCGCTGTACTCCCTGATCCACTTGCCTATTGGTAGCTAGATTCGCTCAATCACGCAGGCGGGTCGGAAGGCGTGAGTCGGTCTGCTGGAAAGCATCTGGAGTGACTTCTCTGATAAAGCGCGCCTCTCGTAAACGTGCCTGCCATTCAGCGCGGGATTGGTAACCGGAAGTCGGCTTCTCCTCAACTGACCTGGAGCGCGAGTTACCACGATTAGAGCTGTTGTCGCTCATCGCCTTATCCGCAGCGGTTGCAGATGCCTGCGGTTCACGTCCGCAGGTATATTGGTCGCCCGGGAGTGAATGATGATTAATCCTTCTGTATCGCGACGGAGAATGCTGCAGATGGCCGCAGCTTTTGCACCCACAGCCATGTTGCCTGCCCAGAGCACTCAGAGTGACGCTCAGACCGAGACCGACCTACGCCCTACGGTCTCCCGCGTTCACCCCGGCCCGTCCGGCAAGCTGGTCTACACGGCTGACGCACAGGGCAATACCATACCGGACTTCTCAAACGCCGGCTATGGCGGCGGGGGTGTGCCCATCCCTTTTGTGCCCACGCGTGAGACCATCTGGCCGGTTGCCGGTGACAACGCGGCCAACCTGCAGGCGGCTATCGAGCGCGTCTCTGCTCTTCCGCTGGACGCTGATGGATTTCGAGGAGCTCTGCTGCTGCGCGCGGGTCACTACCCACTGGCCACTCCAGTGAGCATCAAGGCCAGCGGCGTTGTGCTGCGCGGTGAAGGGATGGGGGACACGGGTACGATCCTGATCGGCACCGGGACCGGCCGCACAACCGACGCCACCGGTCCCGGCCGCGTACAACCCACGCTTGTCCGAATTGCAGGCAGCGCCGGCTGGATCCCCAGGGAAGACAGCAAGCAAGCGGTTACGGACGACTACACACCTGTGGGATCACATACCGTGCGCGTAGCCAATGCGCGGGGCTTCAAGCCCGGCGATACCGTCATCGTTCGCCGGATCGGCAACCAGGAATGGATTGACGCCATGGGCATGAATGGCGCCACGCCGCAGACGCGCTGGCGACCGTTCAACGTGGAGTGGGACCGCGTTGTCGTTGACGTGCGCGGGAACCTGATCACGGTCGACGCACCCATCACCTGTGCCATCGAAAAGAAGTGGGGAGGCGGCGAGGTGCTCAAGTACGAAGACAACGACCGCATCGCCAACGTGGGCGTGGAGAACATCCGCGCCATGTCAGAGTTTGATCCCACCAAGCGGACCAACGAGTACGGCAACATGGACCGCCCCGACTACAAGGGCGAAGAGTACTACGCCGACGAGGACCACTTCTGGAACTTCGTCACCATGGACAATATCCGCAACGGCTGGGTGCGCAATTGCACCGCTCTGCACTTTGCCAACAGCCTGGTGGGCACGCAGCGCGGAGCCAAGTGGATCACGGTGGAAGACTGCATCTCGCGCGAACCCGTCTCGCGCCGCATGGGCGCTCGCCGCTTCACCTTTGCCTTGCGCGGAGAGCTCACGCTGGTCCAGCGCTGCCACTCTGACAAGGGTCGCCACTCCTTCATGATGGGCCAGCCGACGTCCACGCTGAACGTGTATCTCGACTGTGCTGCCACCAATCCCTATTCGTCCAGCGAAACACACGAGCAGTGGGCCACCGGCGGTCTCTACGACAACGTGCACGCGCCGCTCACGGCCCGCTTCTGGAAAGACATCGTGATCGGCTGGGGCGGCGGCAATACCGTCTTCTGGAACTGCGTAGGTCCGTTCCTGGTGCAGAAGCCACCCACCGCACAGAACTACGCCTTCGGCCACATCGGTGTGGATATGATCAGCTACAACACTGCCTTCCAGGACCTGACCAAGGAGGGCGGCTACATCGAATCGCTGGACAAGCACGTATCTCCACGCAGCCTCTACCTTACCCAACTACGCGACCGCCTGGGCATGGCCGCACTCGGCAATGTAGCGGCACCGGGCCAGAAAGCCTAAACACCGCAGGCACATAAAAGGCGCACAGGGTTACCTGCCGCGCCGCCCCCTGCTTGAACGACGAAGCAGGCTAGGTGCCGAGAACGGCGTTTATGGG
>NZ_JBFRCY010000392.1:0-5280 GCF_052113305.1 Terriglobus sp. YAF25 | reverse complement strand
GCACCACGCGCATCGAGTCAGCCAGCAGCAGCGTTATGTTCTGTCCCACCACAATCGGCTGTGATGCCGCATAGAAGATCGCCGAGAGGGAATCGGTGACGCATGCCGGAATCGGAGCTTCCTGTTGCTTGGTGTTGCCCTTGATCAGGTTGCGCTCGAAGAGCATCTGCTTCCCGGCGGCGTAGTTGAAGGTCAGGTCGGTATTGACCTTACGACGGCCTTCCTGAATCTGCTTCGAGAAGCTCGCAGAGCATCCCGTACCTGCATCGAAGCTCGCCTGATACTTGTCCGACACCGGGTAGAGCATGTTCACCGCGCCCAGTGTGTCCGCCGTTGCCGTGACCTTCATCTGTCCGTTGACGTTTTCCAGATGAAACACCGCCTGCCCTGCGGTAAAGACACGCCAGTCGACCGTAAATGTAAGAGTCTGCGGGCTTGCGAAGGTATAACCAGCCTGGGGCGCGGCCATTGCCGGAGCGGCGGCAGGCGCCGCCGATTGTGGCTGTTGTGTGTTGCCGGCGGCAGAGAGCGCAAGGGTAGCGGCGACGGCGAAAAATCGTCTGGTCAATCGTCTGGTCAAATGCAAACTGCTGCCCATTCTCTCAGGAAGATCAGCGAGGCCAAAACAGCAGCCGCGCTACCAGGGCCGCATAAATCGCCGACGCACCCATAAGGGCATTGTACTCGCGGTGACGCAGGTAAAGCTCCCGCGAGAAGCTCCCCTTCGTCGCTGTCGTACGCGCAGGTGTCAGCCTCGGCAACAGCCGCGGAACACGCTTTGCATACTCGTCGAAGTCAGAAAAGTGCGCGCGTAGATACTCTTCCTCCGACCGGATCGTCGGCAGGTAGATCGCCAGAAACATCGCCACCAGCACTACGGCCATCGGCCAGCTCCGTGCCGCAACTGCAAATCCCACCGCAATCAGAATCGACCCCAGGTACAGGGGATTCCTCGTGTGCGCATAGGGTCCCGTCTGTGTCAGCTCCGCATTCTTCTTCACGTACCCCGCGGCATATCCACGCAGCCACAGCCCACAGCCTACGATCGGAATACTCGCCAGCAGTGTGATCACGCTGGGTCTTGCCACATATAGAAAGATCGCTGCGCAGACAAATCCCAGCGGCACGCGGATGCGGCGGGCAATCTTCTGCCATCGTGTGCGTTGAGCACTCATGCATTGTTCTCCAGAAGTTCAAGTGCGGCCGTCTCAACCTGGTCGACCGAAATACGCAACAGCCCGGCCTCGGGCGCGGCATGCCGCCGATGATCACGCACGCTGCCGGCATCGCGAAGCACGCGGCCGCGCGTCCCATACGGTCCATTGCGCGCGGGATCCGTCGGACCAAAGATACCCACCACGGGCGCCTGCAGCGCCGCAGCCAGATGGAGCGGCCCCGTATCCCCCGCAACCACCAGCCTTATCCGCCGCGTCAGCGCAATCAACTGGGCGATACTGGCAACCACGGGCTTTGCTGTAGCTTCGCTGGCGTGGACCACAATAGCCGCTAGCGGGTCTTGTTCATGAACGGCGTTCACCAGGACAGAGTATCCCTTCCTGCTAAGCCGCAGCGCCAGTTCCCCATATCGCTCCGCCGGCCACTGCTTCGCTCCCCATCCCGCCGATGGAGCCAGCAGTACGGTGTGCTCCTTAGCCTGTAGGTCGATCTGCGTCTCCGCCCATCGTTCCGCCTCAGGATCGATGGGAAGCGAAACCTGTGCGGGGAGCAGCCGAACATCACTGAGCGCGCTCGCAATCTCACAGCCCTGCTCAATCACGTGCTCTGCTTGCGTCACTACCTTCGTTCCGTACATCCAACGCGCCTGCTTCTCGCGCGGTTCCGCAGGACCGACAATCTGTTTCGCTCCACTCAGCTTCGCGATGATTGCCGAGCGAATCGAACCTTGCAGATCGATCGCAATCTCATACCGCCGAGCCCGCAGCTCCCGGCGCAACTGCTGGATGCTCTGCAGCGTCGTTATCGAAGCCGGATGTTTGCTCCATGCCCGTGTCTCGGCGAAGTGCACCTGATCCACCAGAGGCCGTTCTGTCGAACGTGGCTTTGCTGTTATCGATGTTTCAAGTAACGGCGCCCAGTGCGGTTCTACGACCCATCCGATCTCGGAGTGGGGAAACGCCTGACGAAGCGCTGCGATCGCCGGCATGCCATGCAGGATGTCTCCCATGGCGCCGGTGCGCACCACCAGAATGCGGGGAGCGGAGCCAGGCTTGCGATGAAGATCGGAGGTCAAACTTCGATTGTCGCAGAAGCGGTCAGTGCAGCGGCAGCATCTGTTGCAGATCAGCCCACACGGTGGCCGGATCGGTAAACACGGCATCCAGATATGCAACCCGCATTCCCGGCATCGGCCTAGGCAGCTTTACGGCATCTTTCTCAGTCGTAATCACCGCATCGCAAAGCATCTGCTGCGCCCGTTCACTGATCGATGCAATCTCTGCCGCGGTATAAGCATGGTGATCGGGAAATGCCTGCTGCGACACCAGGGGAATACCAGCACGCTTCAGCGTCGTGAAAAAGTCCAGGGGCCGAGCAACGCCGCAGAAGGCCAGGGCGCGTTCGGGTCGTGGTTCCTCCAGCCGCAGCGAGCGCTGGATAATCCATCGCCGCGCCATCGGAGCATAGTGGTGTACCGCCAGCGAAAGCTGCGAGGCTTCCTCTTCGCGCAACACTACCACCTGCGCGCGGCGTAGATTCTCGAGCGGCTCACGCAGGTTGCCGGCCGGCAACAGCAGATCGTTGACGTCCTCTCGCGTCAGCAGGGCAATCTCCAGGTCGCGATGCRACTGGCGATGCTGCATGCCATCGTCCAGAAGGTGCAGCGCCGCACTGTTCTTCACCTCGGCCAGTAGCCCGGCATCATAGCGCTGCGGAGCAACGAAGACCTCCCAGCCTCTGCGGGCCATCATCAGGGTCTCATCGCCAAACTCCGCCGCGGCTCCTTTTGCATCGACGGGTATCGCCTGGGCCAGCTTTCTTCCATATCCGCGCGAAAGCACATCTGCCATCACGCCATGCTGTTGCAGCAGTTCCAGCAGCGCCAGCACGACCGGCGTCTTGCCTGCTCCACCAGTGGACAGGCTTCCGACAGAGATCACCGGCCGGCTCAACTTGCGTACCTGGCTCAGTTTGCGGTCAAAGCGCGAGTTTTTCCAGGCCAGGCCAGCGGCATATAGAGGTACGAATGGTTTAAGCAATTGTCTCATTACAGGCGTTCCATCATACGGACAATTGCTGACACCGTGCGTGCGGTTGCCCCTGCCTGTGCATCAAAGACGTCCCTCGCTCGTCTTCCCATGGCTTCGGCATGTGTGGCATCGAACAATAGCTCGCTGATCCCGGCACACAGGCGATCTACTGTCACCAGCTCGATCGCGTCTGCGGCCCGAAGCGCATCCACTGGACCGCGAAAGTTTTCATACGACATTCCCTGCACGACGGGCACACTCCACTGCGCCGGCTCCAGCGGATTATGTCCCCCGGCGCCAAATAGACTTCCTCCCACAAAGGCCACCCTCGCCAGCGAGTAGACCGAGGCCAGCTCCCCAATCGAGTCCAGCAACAGCACCGTACCTGGAGCGATCGGTTGCGGCGCTTGCCTCCACACGCTCAGCCGCATCCATTTGAGGCCGCTCTGATCCAGCAGCGTCGCCACCCCATCAAATCGCTCGGGATGCCGCACCGCCAGAATCATCACCGCACCCTGCACCTGCTTCCAGCACGCGATGAGCTTTTCTTCTTCACCCGCGAGTGTGCTGCCGGCTACCAGCAACGGCAAACCCTGCGGGAGATGGGTACGCAACAGAGTCGTGATCGGCGTCTCTGTTCCCACTCGGATGTCGTACTTCAGGTTGCCCGTTGTCTGTACCTGGTCCGGGCGTGCTCCCAGAGCGCGCAGGCGTCGAGCGTCTTCATCACTCTGCGCCAGCAGCAGGCCAACGCTGCCGGTCATCCACTGCCACAGCTTGCGGACCGGCTGTGTCCGCCGGAACGATCGGTCCGACACCCGCGTATTGGCGACCACCACCGATCACTACCGTGTACCCCGGTAAGGCACGTTCCAGTTCCTCGACCAGCCGCGTCGCCGCCAGCGTCTCGCCAACACTTACGGCGTGCAGCCAGACGATATTCCCGCGTTTTGCCGTGTGCCGCAGATGTTCCGGCACAGCGCCCAGCCTCTGCCGTAGACTCAGGGCATATTTTCGCTGCATCAGCATGCGCACCAGCCAGTACGGTGCGCTCAGCAGCAGCGCTGCCACATAAGCCAGTCTGTAGAGGGTCATCATTCGCGGGTCTTGTTCGTCTAACAGCGAAGATGATAAAGGTTTGGGAACCGATGATGCGTCACCGCCGCCTGTTAGCCGTTGCTCTTCTATATGCCCTGCCTGCCGTTGCCGCGGACAAAAAACCGCCCGCAGCCGATCCTGCCACCAGTTATCCGGCCAAAGATGTGCACGATGCAGAGAAGGTAGCCATCGCCGCCGACGTCTGCGACACCGACCAGAAGTGTCCGTTTTTTCGCATCAAATACCTCGAGAATGACCTTCTGCCCATCCGCGTCATCGTGACCAATAATTCTGACAACCTGGTCTCGCTCGACGACGCCCGTATGCAGATGATGACCAGCGACAACGACAAGATCCCCGCGGCCATCGAAGAAGAGGTCAATCGCCGTCTCTTCACCTACAAGAACGCCAAGGGCACCAAGATTCCGCTGCCGGGGCCGCTTCCTCCCATGACCATTCATCATCCGGTCGACAAGAAGATCACCCAGGATTTCAACGACTTTAGCTTTCCCAGCACAGTCGTCAAGCCGCATACTACCGTCTCCGGCTATCTCTTCTACGACATCCGTGGGGTGAAAGATCCGATCGAGGGTAGCGAGCTCTACATTCGCCAGGTAAAGAGCCGTGCTCCACAGGAGACGGAAAACCAGGAGCTCTTCGCCTTCCAGATCGCACTGAAGAAGAGCTACCGCTCTGTCAAGTCAGAAAAACCATAGCCTTATGACCTTGGAGCATTTTTCCTGTGGGTGTGATGTAGGGTTTCCGCATCTATGGGCGTCTTCCGCGATGAAAACGCCGCTGCACGCCCTTCCGGGATACCCAGCAACAGGGGAAATGCTCTAAAAGCCATATAGCCTAAAGGCAATGTTCCGTTTTTTTCTGCTGAGTTTTTGGGGAATCACTTCCACTGCCTTTGCCGCTGACCGTATCGCACCACCTGCCCAGGAAGCCAGGGCGTATGCCGCGGTCGACATTC
>NZ_JBFRCY010000391.1:0-4272 GCF_052113305.1 Terriglobus sp. YAF25 | reverse complement strand
GGACAGGGCTGTAGGAGAGGTTGAACCACCGATCTTCGGGAACGTTGTTGCTGGTGTAGTGGAAGAGCTGGTCTTCCAGCACGATGCGCTCTCCGTTCCACACACGCTGAGCGAACGGTGGATAGATTGCGGCGATCTCAGGAAAGCTCGACAGCAGCGGTTGTCCCAGGGCATGCGGATGATGCGTGCCGATCAGGGGAATATATGCATCGTTATAGAAAAGAATGAGATTGCGTCCCCATTGCAGCGTTGCCGGGAAGGCGCAGCCGAGCATCAAGTCGATGGCGAAAAGAAGATTGGCCGGCCAGGTGTCGATGGGCCCAAGCTCGGTGGAAGACCAGTCAAAGGCGCGAATCGCCTCTGCCACAACGCTATCGTCAAATGGCCATTGAGTTTCGCTCTTCGAGGAACCTTCGGTCTGGCTCAGCAAGGGTTTCGTGCTCCTCGTGCTTGATCGACAATCAGTATAGTGTCAGATAACCCTTTCCGGGATAGAGAGTTGCGGGCAGAATCTGTACCGGACGTGCGGTATCTTGCTAAAGACATTCTCCGAAAACATGAGATTTTCGCCCCCCGGGCCGCGCAATTTTTTTGTACTCTGCGAATTAGATGGAAATCATGCGTCGCGCACGTCTGCGGTATCTGCTGCCTGTCTTGTTGTCTCTCTGCGGTGTTCCTTCTGCCTCGGCAAAAGCAGCAGCGGCCTCGACGGCGTTACCCGCCCTTCAGAACGCCGAAGAGATGGGCCAGGACCTGTTCGTTCTTTCCGGTTCGGTAGGCATGGTTCTGGTCGTGGTGCGCGACGACAAGGTCTTTTTTCATGGGTACGGAGAGACGGCTCCGGGGTCGCACCAGCTTCCCTCACAAGATTCAGTGCTGCGGCTCTGCTCGCTGACGAAGATCTTCACGACCGATGTACTTAGCAAGCTTGCTACCGATCGAGTCGTCCGTCTGGACGATCCGCTGCAGCAGTACGCCCCGAAGCGGATCGTCGTGCCGACACGCGGTGACTCGCCTATCACGCTGGTGGATCTGGCGACGCACACGGCCGGACTGTCGCGTGAGATTGCAGGGGTTCCACCGCATACGCCGCACTTTACCTATCCGGATTACAAGACCCGCTGGCGCTGGCTGCCGAAGCAACGGCTGCACAATGCTCCTGGCTCGTCGGCGCTTTACTCGAACGTAGGCTTCGATCTGCTGAGTGATGCACTGTCGTCCGCAACGCATAAGCAGTACGCCTCGCTGCTGGCGGACCGTACGCTGAATCCGCTGCACATGGTCAACACCACTTTCTTTCCGAACGATGTCCAGTGCAGCAAGCTGCTGGTCAGCGCGCACGATGAAGGTCCATGCACCGTGACGGAGAATACCGCGGGCAGCTCCGGCCTTTATTCCACCGCAACCGACATGGCGATCTGGCTGAAGTATCTGCTCCGTAGCGGAGATAACGGGATGCCGGCTCAGGATAAGGCTGCGCAGGACGTCTATCTCCCGCCGGAGAAACTTGTCCACCAGGTCGGCCTGGATCACGCCGGTATGCCCAGCGGCGTGGGGCTGGGGTGGATTCATCTTCTTCCTACCGACGACCCATCGCACATAGTCCAGAAGACCGGTGGCGGCGCCGGCTTTCGGACATACATCGCTATCAACCAGGCGCACCATACCGCTGTATTTCTCGCTGCAACCGATGGTCCGGCAGGCACCGGCTTCAATCTCTTCTACGGCGCGAACGATCTGCTGCTCTCCATGGCAGGCCTGCCGCCCTTGCCGCCTCCGCCGGCGAGGCTTGTTGTTGTAAAGAAGACCGTACATCGTGTGGCAAAGCCGGCGCCTCGCCGCCGCAGACGTTAGGAAGCATCCTCATTTTCTGCCTATGCGCCACGAGTACGATAAAGAGGCCGGAGGGACATTGTGTCGGTTGAGATGGAAAAGCAGGCGAAGCCGAATTGGCTGGTAACGCTGACCAGCTTTGGCTTCATTGTGCTGCAGAGTGCATGTACGGCCGTGATGGCAATCAGCGGGGTGCGCGTTGTGATCGGCCTCAGTGCCCTGGCGGCTGCAGCTGGGGTGCATCATCCGGCGTCGGGCTTTCACCAGGATGCGATCCGCATTCCGATGATGATCATCGCGGTTCTTGGTTCTCTGGTAAATCTCTACGTGATCTGGAGGATCAGATCGCTGCGTAACCGGCCGGCCTCGCAGTGGCGCATCACGCCGCCAACATCGAAGACGCTGTGGTCGGAGCGATTCCAGATCACACTGGCTGTCGTGACGCTGGTGCTGGTGACAGCCGAAGCAGCGACGCACCACATCATTCATCACGTCCCGTAAAGGCAGTTGCTCGTTGCTCGTTGCTGGTTCCTGGTTGCTAGTTGGGCAAGGCCTTAGAGCAATTCTCCTAATACTGTAGTGTTGGATAAATCTGCGAATGCCGTTTTCTTCGTAGGAAAACGGCGCAAACAGTCAAGGCTCCGCTCTACACCTTTAGGAGAAATGCTCTAGCTCTCCGGTGAGGCCTGAATCGGGTGCCCCATGTCCCTCGGGGACATGGGACGTTCGCGCGGGAGCGCGAATAGTTTTGCTTAAGGGGACGGCTTCAGCCGTCCCGTACACACTCTAAAAATACGCGGCTTTAGCCGCTGAGGTACAGCTCTAAAAGCAGATTTCTCCGCTATCGCTACGAAATGACAAACCAAAAGACGCCCGTCCTCACGGACCCTTCTTCTGCTTAAGTTCTTCTTCCAGCCGCTGATGCAGACGCTCACTGAAGCCGACCGGCAGCTCAAAGACGCGGTCATCCGCCGTAAGCACAAGGATATTGCGCGTCGAGTCCAGGATCGCCGAGCAGAGCTCGCAGTGTTCGAGATGCTTCTGGACGGTCACGCGAATCTCCTCAGAGAGTGTTCCATCAAGGTAATCGGAGATGTAGGTCCACACGTGTTTGCACTCTATGACCACGCGAACCACCTCCTTTTCGGCTTCGTCACCGACTTCAACTGCGGCGCGAGATACTTCTGCAGCATCAGCCGCGCGCGGTGCAGCCTGACCTTCACGGCAGAGACGCTGATGTTCAGGGCCTCCGCGGTTTCATTGATATTAAGCTCCTCCACGTCACGCAGAAGAAATACTTCGCGATAGATCTCCGGCAGTGTCTCGACGGCTTTTCGCAGCAAATCGCGGATCTCCCCGCGCTCGACCGCCTCCGATGGGATCTCACGCCAATCGCGCAGCAGCGCAGGGGAGACCGCTCCCTCTTCATCGGGATCTTTGTCCAGAGATTCGGTGCGAGTTGCCGCCTGGCGGCGAAGACGTCCGCGTGCCTCGTTCAGGGCTATGCTGATGAGCCAGGTACTGAACTTGGCGTCTGCCCGGAAGGACGAGAGATGCCGGAAGGCCTTCAAGAAGGCTTCCTGTGCGACATCCTCGGCATCGGTCTCGTTCTTCATATACGAGAGCGCCAGCAGATAGACCGGCCGCTCATAGGGGCGGATCAGATCATGGTAGAGCTGCGTCTCGCCGGCCAGAATGGCGGCGATGAGCTCGGCTTCTCCCTGCTGTTCCTGGAGCGTCATCGCTACTGCCTCGCAAGCCTCCTGCGGATGATGGTGTCGATCGCGAACCATCCCGGGCCGAAGATCAGCACCATGACGGAGGCGAAAAGAAACGTATACGGATCGGCGACGTAGAACTTGCCGGGATCCGAGAAGATGGCCAACAGCGCTTCGCGGTCTGCAGTCAAGTATGCAACGAACATGTTGCCGGCGAGAAGCAAAGCGACCGGACGAGACAGTAAACCAAGCATCAGCAGAGTGCCGCCGGCGAACTCCAGGCCGGCGACAAAGTGCGCATTCAGACCGGGGAAGGGAATGCCCAGACTGGTAAAGAAGTCGGTAATGCGCGCAAGATGGTGGAGTTTGCCCCAGCCGGTCTGCGCGAACTGATAGCCCCAGTAGAGGCGGACGGCCAGCAGCATGGGAGACTGCAGCCGTGAGAGCGCATCGGCGGCGTTGCGATAGAGACGAAGTAGCGGTTCCATGAACCATCCTGTGGGGAGGCAGGTCGTACCGCCCGCCCTTTCCGCACCGTTAGAGAGGACAGGGGGCAAAAGGTTACAGCCGGTGTGATTTGTAACGTTCCTGCCTCGGCGGGCATCAGATAGTCGCATTTCTCCTGTGGGTGTAGTGCAGGGCTTGTGCATCTATGGGCGTTTTCCGCAATGAAAACGCCGCCGCACGCTGCTCCCGGGATACCCAGCAACAGGAGAAATGC
>NZ_JBFRCY010000390.1:0-4274 GCF_052113305.1 Terriglobus sp. YAF25 | reverse complement strand
GAGCTGCCTTATGACACGCGGCGCAGAACTCTGGAGTTTTATAAAGAGGCTGCATGACCGCCGCCTTGTGGCGGTCGAGATGCGTAAGGATCTCAAGATCGGAGACCTGGCGGGTAATACGGGCTCCGTTTTCATCCACGAGTACAGCTGGAACGGCAAGCACGTAGGAGCCGGTGCCGCGGGTGTCAGTCTTCTGGATGGAATGGCAGACGGAGCAGGTAACGCCATCGGCATCAAAGGGACGGCGTTTGTCAGCACCCTGCGTGAGCGTGCCGGCCACCATGGCAACGGGATCGTGGCAGCCTTCGCAATGACGTGTGTATTCCACGCCCTTCGTGTCTTTCAACATGTCCACGTTGCGCAGATACCACGGCGCCCGATTGGAGTTGGAATGCGCGGACTCACGCCACTGATGTTGAGCTTCTTTATGGCAGCGTCCACAGTACTGTGCTGTTGGGAAGTCCTTGGGGTCGATGAACTGGTCCGTGTCCGTCGTCATCAGTGAAGGCAGGAAGTGCCTTTCCGGGCTGAAGCGGTCGTTGTAGTTCGCGTTAACCTTCTCGTTGTACGCCGCCCGTTTTGCAGCAGCGGTCTCTGCCTCGGTCGCAGCGGAAACCTTGCCGCTGCTGCCACGCAACGCGACCGCAATCCCCAACGGGAGAACGGCTGCCGCGGTGAGCAGCAGGCCAATACCTTGCAAGGAGAAAAGGCGCTGCTTCATGCTAGCCACCACCTTTCAGAGACGGTCATACGCGTACTTGTGCAGTGTGTTATCAAAACCGGGATACCTGTGTCGAGATCAATTCCAAAATCTCCGAAATGATTGTTTCCATTGGGCATTCAGAAGGTGCTTAGACGAATTCGGACAACGGTGTTCTGGCTGCGGTGGAAGTTCAGGCCACGATCGGTCTGATCGCCGTTCCACAACCGTTTCGCCTTCCACACTCCATTGACGTACTCGCCTTCTTCGGCGCTGAGGATCTGCATCCGGAGTCCCGGAAGCCGATCGGGAACGTGGAACGCAACGCTGGACTCGACGCCTGTTACCAGGAATTCGTTGGGACCAAGTTGTGCGACGAGAGCTCGGCCGGAGTGGTCAGGAGTGCCGGGTGCATGGCGGCCGTCCTGCTGCGGGAAACCGAAGCGTACGGACGCCTTCCAGGGACCGAAGTCGAGCTCCTGCTCGGCCTGGCCGGGGAGTTCCACCGAGGTCTTCAGCTTTCCTTCAAAGTTGAGTTTGGCTAGTTCATCCGCCATCGGTCCCAGCAGAGCATAGTTCCGGGTGTGAGCCTTCGGTCCGTCATCTTTGGCGAAGGTCCAACCGGTCTCGTCCACACCGAACGGCGAGAAACCGATGGCTCCATGGCCTAAAGCCTGGAACAGATAGGGCGCGTAGCTGTCGCCATTGCCGGTCTCAGGAATCCAGAGTGCATTGTCCGGGCGAGCATAGGCGTCGAGCACACCCTTGTAGAAACCAGGATCGTCGGAGTAGATGTCCGGACCGATGACATCGATCGACGGTGCAAGAGCCTTCCAGAGTGGAAGCATCGCTACGGTTGGCCCACCGGAGGGATAACCGATGCCTGGGTTGCGTACCTGGCGTTCGGGAAGCTCTCCGATGGGATAGGCCAGCCAGACATTGCAGTACATGGGAATGTTGAACTCGTGCTTGCCGGCTGCGGCGATCTCATTGACGTAGCGAGCCTGATAGTAGGCCTGGAAGGCCTCATCCGCATCACCGCCGAATACTTCAAACCAGGTGCCGGGCTGTTTGTGCAGCGCGTTGACAAGATCAGTGGGAACGGCGCCGGCGACCTCGCGATTCGAGGCTTCAGAGAAGTCGCGCGGTGTGCCGATGTTGCCGGACTCGTTTTCGACCTGCACAAAGATCACGGTGTGATCCTTACTGTCGATCTCTGCCAGATGATGCATCATCGCCGCAAAGGCCCGCTTGTCGGCATCGAGGTTGGTGCGGGACTGTGCGGAGAGCACGTCCAGAGGTTCACCGGACCGATTGATCACCCGTGCGTACTTCTTCGGATCTTCCTTCACCCATTGCGGCACATAGTGCATGTTGCCGTTCTTCCAGGTGCCGAACCACAGAATGACCAGATGCATGTTGTGCTCGCGGCTTTGGCGCACCAGCATGTCCACGGAGGAGAAATCGAACTTGCCCGGGGCCGGCTCCATCTGCTCCCAATAGATCGGGGCTTCGATGGTGTTGGTATGCATGCGCTCCAGCGCGGGCCAGACCTGCGGCATGGTGTCAGGCCATGTGCTGGAGTTATTGATCTGCGCTCCCAGTACCAGGAATGGCTTACCGTTTACCAGAAGGGCGTGACGTCCGTCCTGCTCAACAACCTTCGGCGCTGGAACTGCCTGTGCCTGCGGTGCGGCCTGCGGGACAAATGCCAGCGTGGCTGCAAGCGCGAGGGTCAGGCGAGTGGCAGAGATAGGCATGCGATAGCTCCTGTCAGAAAAAGATGGGTTTAGTTCTTGGCAGTCAGAAAGGTAATCACTTCCTGCATGCGCCGGTTGTTTTCGTCTTTGGATTGCTGTGCGTACTTCTGCTGTAATGCGAGCTCGGTCTGTGCCTTGTCCCCTTTTCCGAGACGTGCATAGGCGCGTGAGAGACGGTAGTGCGCCTCAGGAAATGCGGGACGCTGCTCGACAGCATGCTCCAGGGATGCCGCACTTTCATCCCATTGATTTCTGCTCTGCTGCAGCACACCCAGTTCATACCAGGCGTCCGCAAGCCGGGGGTCCGCCTTCAGGGAGTGCTGCAACAGCAGCTCCGCTCTTGCGGTGTCGCGAGTATCGGTTGCTTGATGAAGAATGCTGCTCGCGGCATAGAGTGATGCCATTGCATTCTCAGGGTGTGCGTCGGCAAAGGCCTGCAGCGTATCGCAGCCGGCAACAGAGGCATTGGATGCAACCTCGCAGCTTCTGCCAAGCAACTCCGCTGCAGTGGCGTTCTGGGGAGAGCGCCGCAGCACCGCCTGAAAGGGCTGAGCAGCCAGATCGTAACTGTGGTTGCCAAAGTAAGCGATGCCCAACCCCATCTGCAGTAGCTCACTGGATGGATACTTTGAAACTCCGTACTTGAAAATATCGATCGCCGAGCCAAAACTCCAGTGCTGCAACATCTCGTTACCGAAGCCGAAGATCATGGACTCGGAGGGATCAAGCTGGGCAGCAAGCTGAAAGTGCTTCACCGCTTCGGTGTAGTTCCCTGCCTTCTCCTCGGACTCCGCAAGGATCTCTTGCGCGGGTGCGGACTTGAGAGCTTCAGGGTCTGCGAGCAGATCCTTTGCTTTGGCCGGCTGCCCGTTCTTCAGTAGGGCCGTCGCCCAATCGATCCGCATGTCTAAACTTACCGGAGCGTTGACCGCTCGCAACACCACATTCGCTTTCTCGAAGGACACGGCAGCAGCCGCGAACTCCTCCCGCTGCATCTGCACTGCGGCAAGCGCCAGGCGGTAGTCAGACTTTGCGGGAGCGCGCTTTACCAGGTCGCTAAAAATCTCTTCGGCATGCTTCGTATTTCCGGACTTCATCGCAGCAACGCCGAGGTTGAAAGCGATGGCAGCATCACTTCTGCTGCGGGTATAAGCACGTTCCAGAAACGGCAATGCAGCCGCATTGTCACCGGAGTCTGCCAGCGCCATCCCGGCGRCGGCCTGAAGTTCCGTTTGGCACGGATAGGTCTGCGCAAGCTTTATAAGCTGGGGTTTTGCCTGTTCCAGATCACCCTTGTTATAGCTTTCGAGCGCGTTGCGAGCCAGGGCGGCATCTGCCGGCGAAAGGGAACAGGTCGCGGGATGCACCGTATGTTTCGCTGTTGTCTGTCCATGCAACGTCAGAGGCACACAGCAGAGCAGAAGCACGGCGGCTTTTGAAACAGATCTCACAGGGTCCGGAAAATTTGATGGCTTAAGACTGCGATGTGCAGCCGAACTCATGGTCCGGCTGCACATCATTGTATGAAACCGCAGGTTAGAAGTTGATCTTGCCCGCGAACTGCCAGAACCGCGAGTCTGGGGTGAACTGACCCAAGCTACGGGCTGAGGTAATTTGTCCGCCACCGGATCCGATGTTGGCATCGGGGTTGCCGTAGGCGGGCGTGTTCAGCAGGTTGAAGTAGTCAGCACGAAGCTGGAGCGTCGTCGACTCCCGCCAGATGTTGAAGGTCTTGAAGAGCGAACCGTTGACGCGCTGGTAGCCCGGGCCTCGGACCGAGTTACGTGGCGAACCAAGATACGGCAACGCCGCTG
>NZ_JBFRCY010000389.1:0-7322 GCF_052113305.1 Terriglobus sp. YAF25 | reverse complement strand
GCCAGGTGATAGGCAGAGGCGAGCGTCTCGGTGAGGCGATTGAGGCTCATCACCGGCATGCCGATAATAAGGCTGCGAATGGTTCCAATTGCGATACCAATCACGACGGCCGCGGGGATCAGGCTCTTAGCCAGACGCAATATGGAGCGGGTGCCGAAGAGCTGCTTAACGTTTTCAGCCGGATTCAGGCGGGTCCATTTGGGTTGCAGTGCTTCGACCTGGATCTGTGTGCCACCACCCTGCAGAATGCCTCCCGTCAGAGCGCCCATCAGTGCACAGCTCATTACCACGACTGCGGGCCACAGCACCGGAAGTGCGACATGCCAGATAGCATGGCGAAACATTGCCTCGTCCCAGCGCTCGCTGGTCATCGAGAGCACATCAGAATAGGCCCCCCGCCAGCTCTGCAGCACCTTCGGAGCAACCGCACCTATTGCGGCCAGACCAGCGAGCATGGCTAAAGAACTGAGCAACTCGCGCGAGCGGACGACGTCGCCTTTTTCGCGCGCCTTCCGCTTGCGTTGCGGTGTTGCCTGTTCTGTTTTCTGCTCGCTCACCCGCGCACCAGCCTCTCAGCGGCATTCAACAGGTTGGTGAAGTTGTGCTCAATCCAAAGCGGCCAGATTCCGAGCGATGCGATCAGTACACCGTAGCTCACCAGTGTTTTCACGGGGACATTGACCGCCATGACCGGAAGCTRCGGAGAGATTCGGGCGATCAAGCCGACAACGACCTCTACCATCAGCGCTGCACACATCACAGGCGCCGCAAGCTGAAGGCCGCCCAGCAGGACACCTGCTGTCATATGCGCCAGCTCGATACCGCTATTGGTGTGCATCACTGCCTGGCCTACAGGAATTGCGGCAAACGTCCTCATAAATGCGGCCAGCATCGTGCGCTCAAGACCACAGGCCAGTAGTACGAGAATTCCAATCCATCCCAGAAACTGGCCCAGAACTGGAGTCTCAATCTGTGAGTTCGGATCCATCAGGTTTACGAGCGAGAAACTGAAATCGATGCCCAGTAACTGACCGGCGAAGGACAGAGCTTCGTTCATCAGCGACAGCGCAAATCCGAAGACCAGGCCAACCGAAAGCTCACCAAGCACGGAGGACGCATTGATTGCCGGCGTTGGTCCCAGCTCCATTACCACCGGAGTAAGCAGGAACGCGATCGCGAAGACGAAACCAGCCTTGATGCGCATGGGAATTGCCTTCGACGAGAACACCGGGGCAAAGAGCATCAGGCTGCTGACACGGATCGACACCAGCAGTCCGGTCGCCAGCAGACGTTCCCAGGTCGGCGGCAGATTTGCGAAATCGATCGGCATGTCGTTATCCAAGAAAGCGGTGGAAGTCGCGCCACAACGTCACGGTGAAGGTCATCACACGGTGCAGAAACCAGGGCAGCGTCACCATGGCTGCTCCCAGAACGACAAACAGGCGAGGTACCGTCGTCAGCGTCTGTTCCTGCAAGCTGGTAAGAGTCTGCAGAAGGCTCAGACCGACGGAGATCAAGCATCCGCAGATCAGCAGCGGAGCGCTGAGAATCAGCGCCTCACGCAGCAGCATTCGTCCGAGTTCAGCAACTTGGTTGGGTTCCACGATTGTTCCTCACGAAAAACTTTTCAGCAGCGAGCCGGTCAGAAGGTTCCAGCCATCGACCATCACAAAGAGCAGAATCTTCAGCGGAGTTGAGATCACGACAGGAGGAAGCTGCATCATGCCGATAGAGGTCGTCACGCTTGCTACCACCAGGTCGATTAGAAGGAACGGAAGAAAGAGAATCGCGCCAATTTGAAAACCTGCCTTGAGCTCGCTGAGGATGTACGCCGGAACGACAACCTGCATCGGGAGCTGTGCGCGGGTCTGAGGGCGCTCCGCCATACCGGCAGAGGCAAACAGCGCCAGGTCTTTTTCGCGAGCGTATTTCAGCATGAAAACCTTGACCGGTTCAGAGCCCTTCGCGATCGCTTCTTCACCGCTGATCTGTCCGGCCCTGAAGGGAGCCACTGCCTGTTGGTCCACCTGGACCAGGACTGGCTGCATCAGGAACCAGGTCATCATGAGACCGAGTCCCATCAATACCTGGTTCGACGGAGCTGTCTGCGTCCCCAGCGCCTGGCGCAGGAAGTGAAAGACAACCAGCAACCGCACCAACGGCGTCATCGACAGCAGAATCGCCGGGAGCAGGCTCAGYAGAGTAAGGCCGATGACGATCGACCAGGAGCTGCTGGGTTCGTTCTCGAGGCGGTGGTTGATGGAATCTTCGCGCTTACCCGTATTCTGGTTCGACTTTGACGGAGCCGTCGGCGCCGTAGGGGCAGTTGAGCCCGCCGCCCGACGTGCCGCTTCAGTGGCAAAGGCCAGCGCCATCCGCTGCTCTGCGACAGCGGGGCTCTCTGCCACCGCTGCGGCCGGCTGCCCATGGGCCGCACTCCGTTTTTCAGCCTGCATGGAGACGCCGGACAGCAGGACGGCGACCAGCAGGACAGGACGAACCAGCATCTACTCAGCCTTCCTTACCGGCATCATGGCCTGAACGCCGTGCTCACTGCTTCCAACCAGGAACTGCTGACCTTCACACTCCACCAGCGCAAGTTGCTGCTTGTTGCCAAGCGAGACTTGTTCGAGGACACGGAGGCGCTTCTGCTCCCGAGGACGAGTAGCGCGTCCCTTCCAGGAACGCAGGATCCAGGAGGCCAGGCCGGCTGGTTCCGGACGACGCATCTCGGCTAGCGGAACGATCGTTCTCTGCACGATCGCGAGTTCCGGCTTTACTACTTCGGCTTTGACCATTGCTACGCTGCGACGCATCTCTGTCTCCTTACCGCTGGACCAGGAATTCTGTGAAGAAGATGTCAACCACCTTCATGCTGGGTTCGCGCACCGTGAGTACGGCCTTGATCTCTTTCTTGACCTGCTCTTTACCTTCAGGCTGCAGCAGTTCCTCTGAGCTCTTGCGCCCCAGGACGTCGATCAGCGCATCCCGTACCGCGACATCCTGCGACTACCATCGGTTCCAGGACCTGGTCCTTGGTCTTCTGGGGCTCGGTTTTGACGACCTCAACAATCTTTGTGCCGCCGCCGCCGAGCTTCCCGGTCTTCCCCATCCACCAGACCAGTCCGCCGGCCGCTCCCACGGCTCCTATAACCGCAACAAAGGCGACCATCGCCAGTTGCACTATGCCCACTTTGGCCACCGGCACTGCGGGCGTCATCTCTGCTGTCTCTGCTTTAGCCATATGTCCCACTTAAATGCACCTGCCGTGCCATTCAGGCACGGCAGGCATTAGTGAGGACTCAGGAAGGCCTCAGACGCTACAACTAACGGATCATATTGATTGCAGACTGGGTTAGCGTGTCGTACGCCGTAACCGTCTTGGAGTTCGCCTCAAAGGCGCGCTGGGCGACGATCAGACGCGAAAACTCGCCGGCGATATCAACATTGGACTGTTCCAATGAATTTCCCAACACCGTGCCACGGCCACCCGCACCGGCGACGCCGATGGACGGCAGACCGGATGCCTGGCTGGAGATAAAGGAGTTGTTGCCGACGCGGGTCAGACCCTGGGTGTCGCTAACCGTGGCGATAGCCAACTGGCCGACCACGCTGCTACGGCCGTTGCTGTACTTGGACGAGATGATGCCATTGGAATCAATGGAGAAGTTCTGGTAGGTACCGCTGGCATACCCGTCCTGGGTGGTAGACGCAGTAGCGGAGGCAGAGCTTGAGCTCGAGACCATCCCGTTGCCGGCGCCGTCATAGAGCGACCAGTTGAAGCTCAGGTCTGCGGCACTATTGGTCAGTCCCGGAAAGGTGATGCCGGTGATATTGCTGCTCGGTCCGACCAGCTTGCCAGTCGAGTCGAAAGTCAGCGTGCCGGTATTGTTCGAGGGCGTGCCCGAGATATCGCCAGCGGGAAGCTCGATGTCGTAATTCCAGGTCGTATTACTGGTTTTCGTGAACTTGACGCTCGCCAGGTGCGTGTTTCCGAGGGAGTCGTACACACTTACGGAGCTGGCAAAGGTTGTGCCAGTGGCCGCTGAAGAGTCCAGATTCGCCCGCAGTCCAACATTCTTGGTGGTGCTGGCCGCCTGGTTGGAACCGATCGGAAGCTGGATCGGAGCCAGGGCGCCGCCGGTGCCTACAGTTACTCCGTCCGTGCTCTGGAAGCCCATCACGCTGGCGCCGTCCAGGGTCGTCAGATAGCCATCCTTGGCAAGCTGGAAGTCGCCGGCGCGCGTAATCTGCTGTTGACCATGGTCCTGGATCACGAAGAAACCGTCGCCGTTCAGCGCCATATCGGTCGCATTATTCGTCGTGGTCAGGCCACCCTGCGAAAAGTCTCCCACAGTTCCGGAAACGCGAGTACCAAGTCCGGACTGCAACGCATTGCCCGAGCCAGACTCGCCGAGCTGCTGGTAGAAGAGGTCTTCGAACTCGGTGGTAGCGCCCTTGAAGGCCACCGTGTTCAGGTTCGCAAGATTGTTACCGATCGTATTCAGCGCCACGGTATTGGCCTTCAGGCCCGTCAGCGCAATTGAAAATGCACCCATCGTAATTCTCCTTATCTTTGATCCGTTACTGCTGGAAATCTTTATCCGTTGCTGCTGGAACTTGTTGAGCTGGTGCCTGACGTTATGGAGGTAATGCCCTGATTGATCGAAATCAACTGCTGCAGACTGTTGACACTCACCAGCTGCTGCAGGTAGGCACTCGGATCGGTCGGCTGCGTGGGATCCTGGTTCTTCATCTCGGCCACCAACAGCGTCATAAAGTCGCTCGCGGTGATATTGTTGCCACCACTGCTGCTACTGCTTGTTGAATTGTTCGTACTCGATGTCGAAGCCATCGGGCTCGCTGCGTTCGCATTTACCTGCATTTCCGTCTCCCCTTAATCCGGCTTATACCCGGACGCTCAACAGCCCTAAACCGCGTGATGTGGTCGACAAGGAAGGAGAAGCTCCTACCTGCCGCCATACCAGTTTTTTCTGCTCTGCCCCCGCATCGGTGCCGGAGGACTGCTGCCCACGGTCCTGTTGCGCTCTCCCGCCCAGGTCCATGTTCATGGCAGCGCTCTCCTGCATCCGGACCACCTGGACTCTGTCCACCGGCACCGTCTGCTGGCTCAGAAAACTTGTCATATGTGGTGCTTCAGCTTTCAGCACCTCGTGCGAAAACTCACTGCTCGCCATCACCACGGCCGTCACCGTGTTGTCGGTTCCCTTCTCGGCGCGCACATGCATCACACCATGTGTTTCATCCGCAATCGCCACTTCAATCTGGCGATGTCCAGCGGCTACCCATTGTGCGCCGTTTTCCTGCGCATTCGATCCTGCAGCCGCATCCAGGCGCGCAAATGGATCGCGAGAACCTGACTGCGTCGGCTTCGGAGCGTCCGTCAGATCCTGGAGATTGTTCGCCCCTGTCTCTACCTTCAGCGCAGAGACCGCATGCAGCTTGTTATCTACGGTGTGGACCGCGGGAGAATGCGCTGCCTGCGGAACAGGCGCTTCGTTGGCGGCGGAGGTATTTTTCTCCGCAGGAGCGGAAACATCCTGCGAGATCTTCGTTACTCCTGCCTCATCCTTCGCAGGCTTTTCATCTTTTGCAGTGGCCTCTTTTTGTCGTCCTGCCATCTGAACTGGACGTCCAAACTTACCTGCAACCGTTTTTGTTGTTACCGTCTTTACCGCGACAACCGACTGAAGCGAACCCTCGACGCTATCTTCCTGCGCCTGCTTCTGCACAGTTGGAGCTGCAGAGGTCATCGGCATGGCATTGACGACTGCATCGCTCTGGATAATCTGCTGCTGGGGAGCAACATTGTTTCCGGTCTCCCCGTGTGAGATCTTTCCCGAGACCGAACCCTTGCTGCTGCCACGTACAGCGGAATGGGACTCAGAAGAAGACAGTGCATCTTTGCCAACCTTGGTCGGCTCGCCGCCGGCCAACTGCACCGGCAATGCAGGAACTATAACGGCAGCAACAAGGCTTCCATCCTGGCCATTATCCTGAGCATCGTTCTTTTCTTCAGAAGACGATGCCGCCTGCGGTACATCTTCTTTTGCATCGGTTGAAACCGCACCCTTCGGGCTGTCCGTCTTTACCGATGCGTCCGTCTGCGGCACATGGGTGGCTACAACCCCAACGTCGATGGCCCTAACGAGCGGCTGGTATGCATATTGGTGCCCGCGAGGCATGATAAGCGGAAGAGTTCCCGTACCTGTCTTCGACTCTTGAGTTTGTGACGGAGCTTGTGGCTGGGGTACGGTTTCCCGTGTTGAAACAGTTTGCTGGTCCGGAGCCGCCTGTACTTCGTCTGGAGTCGCCTGTACTGCCGTATTCGCTTGAGCCGGTATCTCTGACTGCGCGGGCGCATCCTTAGTCACAGGCCCTGGCTGTACGGGAATCGGTGGTGCAGAAACATTTGGCTTCACGGCCACTGCGACGGCAGGCTCCGAATCGGAGGTCTCTACCTTATCGCCGCTTAATACCGTCGAGGTATTCTCTGCCTGTGGAACTGGCTTTGCTCCTGATTCATGCGGAGTCTGCGGCAATAGCTGGCTGTCAATCAGCCGCGGCTTATCCTGAGCCTCTGGGGCTGGCAGTTGCTGTGCAGCAATCGTCCCCACCGCGTCCTTCGAATCAGCTTGTGGCACTTCAACATTGGAAACGTCCCCCATCTGCTGCGGTACCGCATCACTTATCGCAGAACCAACTTGTGGTGCAGTAACGATCTGAGGAGCAGCTGGCGTAGACGCTATTGATGTCTCGCTTGAATGCGGCACCGTATCCACGGCGGAAGTAGTCTGCTGCAGAGATCCGCGAGAAAGATCGGTGGCTTTGTCGAATGTTCCAGCAGACAACGTCTGTGTTGCAGGAACCTTAGTCTTGCCGTCAGCCAGAATCGGCGCATCGGTCGCAGTCTGTGCACCGGTTCCCGCTGCTGCTTCAAACATGCCGGCAAACAGCGAGTCTCCTGTACCCGACAGGTTGTCGCTAATCCCCGTCGAGTGCACGTCAGACGATATTGCCGTTCCTCGCACGAGCGAGGATCCGATCGTCGCTGCTGCCATGTCCATCATGCCCTGGATATGTGCAGTTCACGTTCCAAAACGACAGCGCTTTATATTAGTGTCTCTTTAGCAATCTTTTTCTTTGCCGCATGTTGCTTGATGAGAAAGAACTCATCCGCAGCCTTCTGTGCACGAAGATCTTCTGCAGCGGCCCGAGCTCTCGTCGCTTCGCGATAGAGCGACTTCATCTGTTCGAGCTTCTGCTGCTGTACAAGCATTGCTTCTTGCGCTATGCGAATG
>NZ_JBFRCY010000388.1:0-4319 GCF_052113305.1 Terriglobus sp. YAF25 | reverse complement strand
GCGAAGAACCAGGGCCATACTCCGACCGAGCTGGTCATTGAAGAGCACAACGTTGAGGCGTTTGTTGATCACGGCGTTCACCCTCCTCAGGGCGTCTCTCCTTTGGTGGTGTCGGCTCTCGCGAATTCTGATGTAGTAGTGCAGGGAATTCCGTACATCTCGCGTTCGCTGCCGGTTCAGGATGAAACATTTTTGTTTACTCAATATGCGGTTCGCGTGCAGCGGGTGTTTTCCGACCCTTCAGGTCGCGTGCGCCCCGGCGACACTATTATTGTTTCTCGTCAAGGTGGAGTCCTTGTTGTTCAGGGCATACCTGTCAGGGCAGTCGAGACCGCATTCGATCAGTTCACCCTGAATGTGCCCTATGTTTTTGCCCTCAAAAGGGTGCCACACACCGAGACATATCTCGCCATCGCATCCTGGACCTTTGTCCTATCCAACGGAGTTGTCACTTCGGCTTCAAAACTCGATGCAAAGACGCTACGCGCGAAATCATCGGAACAATTCGTCAATGATCTTCAAGAAGTCCTGAAGTCGAGAAGGTAGGAGGGGCTGGCGTGAAGAGATTCCTAAGCATACTTGTGTGTTTTCGGGAATGCGCCAATTAGCACTAAATGGTTGATTCGATGGTCGGGGCGGAGGGATTCGAACCCCCGACCCTCTGCTCCCAAAGCAGATGCGCTACCAGACTGCGCTACGCCCCGACTTGATAATTTCTGCGAGCCAGCCGGAGAGGTCTCCGACGCGCCGCGCTGTTTGATTTTACCTTAGCTGGCCGGGGTAGGGTCTGGCGCGTCGATGAATTGGGTTGCTCTGATAGCGCCCAGGGCTCCCTAAGTTGAGAACTATAGAGCGGGCCTTCAGCCCTTGGTTTCTCAATATGCCCAAGACCTGGGGCGTTGCCCCAGGCTGATATAGGGCGCGCCTTTCCACCCCAATGAACAAGTTCATTGGGGACCCCGGCCTTCAGCGCTTATATCGTCTGGTCCTCGGATTTCTGCATCACCCTGATTCTGAGTTTCCCGGATTTGTCGATACTGCTCTCTAACGCTGCCAGACCGGGTGCATCGGGATGCCGAGGAGCCAGCCCAGCAGCCAGATGGTCACCATGACCGGAACCGCAAGCAACGCCAGGAACATAGCTCCCAGAAGGAACAGGAAGATCCAGTCCTTCCAGGTATGCCGGCGAGGCTCGGTAATGTGGCGGGTTAGCAGCTCATAATTGCGGCGGTTGGCCTTCCAGGCGATATCGAAGGCGTCGCCGACGAATGGAATTGCACCGACCACTACGTCGATGCCGATGTTGGCCATCATGCGCAGCAGGCCCGCAATGGGCACGCCGCGAGCCCAGGCGGCGATGACGATGACGGAGCTGGCGAGGCCGCTCAACAGGTCTCCGATGCCGGGGACTAGGCCGATGATGCCGTCGATGCCAAAGCGGATTGAGGTGCCGGGAATGCGGAACCAGTCGTCGAGCACCCGGGCGAGGAACTCCAGGTTCTCATCCGAGAACGCACCCGAGCGGCCGATGCCGCGCGGGCGAAGCACTTCTCCGTAGGTTGTGGGACGCGAGTTCATTGCTTCGGGGGATTGGATGCCGGCGGAGGCGTCTTCTGCTGCTCCTCCTGCTTGCGCTTGTCGGCTCCCTCGGTCACGTCCTGACCTTCATAGATCAGGCGGATCGTCGAGCGGAAGCGCTTGTAGTTGGTGTAGCGCACATACGAGCGGACATGCACGTCCTCGCCGATAGAACCGTCCTGCGCGGCAAAGTGCAGAATGCCCTCGCCCTTGGTGTAGGTGGGGAACCAGTACTTGCCGTCGATCTGCTCGTAATAGGTGGTGTAGGGAATGTGCAAATCTTCGTGTCCGCGACGCAGGTCATCGGGAACGGTCTTGCCGTTTACCAGCACGATCTGGAAGTCCTGCTGATCGACGTAGACCTTGCCCTGGAAGTAGCGCTGGTTCTTCTCGATCGTCTTCGGCTCGGCGGAGAGCACGTAGGTGTCAAGCTCGTCGATCTTCTGCTTGCCGATGTATTTGATGTTGTACTGCGGCAGATCTTCGGCGGTGAGCACAAAGGGCAGCTTGCGTTCGATGTCCTGCACGTCCGAGGGGGACATGATGATGCGCTCCAGCGTGTTCTGCGGAGCGAAGACGACGTTCTCTACCTGCCGGCCCTCTTTGCTGAAGGTGATGTCGGCCACCATCTGGTACTCGCCGTCGATCTTGTTCACATCGTTCAGGGTCTGGATCTTCACCGTGCGCCGGAAGCCGTAGTCTTCACGCACCTTGGCGAACTCACTCTCGCGGGCGCCCATCTTCTTGACGATGTCGTCGGGCGTCAGGCCGGCGGGAGCCGTGGTGTCTAGCGGGCCAAAGCCTGAGTTCTGCGCAAAGGCGGCCGAAGCGCAGAGAAGAACGAGGGCGGGGAGAAGGCGTTTCATAGGGACTATAAGGATAGACGCTAAAGGCAGTTCCTAGTTGCTGGTTCCTGGTTGCTGGTTCCTGGTTGCTGGATAGTTGGAAGTTGAAAGTTCACCCCAACGAACAAGTTCGTTGGGGACCCGTTGAAACCGTACTGTGTAGGCAGTTTGTGCCTATGCGACCCGGCTGGCGCTTAAAAAGCATGGGTGGGGCTCCGTTCGTTGCCCCACCCACGCCGTACGTCTTCAACTTTCAACCTACAACTTTCAACGAAAATGCGCAGCTATCGCTGCGCATTTTCAACGGCTTGCGCGACGCGCAACGCCATGCCTTCGTCGAAGTGTTTGCCCAGGATCTGGACACCGATCGGCAGGCCGTCCTTCGTGTTTCCGCAGGGGACGGAGACGCCGCAGATACCCGCCAGCGATGCCGCGACCGTGTAGACGTCGGCCAGGTACATGGCGACCGGGTCGTCTGTCTTCTCGCCCAGCTTGAAGGCCGGGGTCGGCGTCATGGGAGTGACGATGGCGTCCACGTCGGCGAAGGCTGACAGAAAGTCGCGGGTCAGCAGGGTGCGGACCTGTTGGGCCTTCTTGTAGTACGCGTCGTAGTATCCGGCGGAAAGAGCGTAGGTTCCCAGCAGGATACGGCGCTTGACCTCGGCGCCGAAGCCGGCGTCGCGGGTCTGGCGATACATTCCGGTCAGCGTGGGCGCGGACTTGTCGCGCAGGCCGAAGCGTACACCGTCGAAGCGCGAGAGATTGCTCGAAGCCTCTGCCGTGGCGATGACGTAGTAGGTCGGAATCGCGTAGCGGGTGTGCGGCAGGCTGATCTTCCTGATCTCGCAGCCGGCGGCCTTGAGGTCGGCGATGGACTTCTCGACTGCCGCACGGATCTCGGGATCCAGACCCTCGCCGAAGTACTCCTCCGGAACGCCGATCTTCAGGCCGGCGACCGGTTTCTGGCTCTCCGCGACGTAGTCGTTGACCGGAGTGTGCGATGCGGTCGCGTCCATCACGTCTGAACCTGCCATCACGCCGAGCAGTGTGGCGGCGTCCTTCACATTCCTGGTGAACGGTCCGATACGGTCGAGCGAGGAGGCAAAGGCAATCAGACCGTATCGGGAGACGCGGCCCCAGGTGGGCAGCAGACCGGTCACGCCGCAGAAAGCTGCGGGCTGGCGGATCGATCCCCCGGTATCGGTACCCAGGCTGGCGACACAGAAGCCTGCGGCAACCGCTGCGGCCGAGCCACCCGAGCTGCCGCCGGGAACACGGTCCAGAGCGCGGGGATTATGTACCGGGCCGTACGCGGAGTTCTCGTTCGAGCTGCCCATGGCGAACTCGTCGCAGTTCAGCTTGCCCAGCAGCACAGCGCCAGCAGCTTCCAGCTTCGCGACGGCGGTGCAGTCATAGGGCGGATGGTAGCCTTCGAGGATCTTCGATCCGGCGGTCGCGGGCGAGCCGACCATGGTCAGCACGTCTTTGATCCCGAGCGGGATACCGGCCAGCGGCGGCAGTGGATCGCCGGCCTTGGCCAGAGCGTCGATCTTTGATGCTTGAGCGAGGGCGCGATCCTTCGCCAGCGAGAGATAGCTGTTGATCTTGCCGTCCTCTTGCGCGATACGCGCATAGTGGGCTTCGGCGAGAGCGGTGGCGGTGGTCTCACCGCTGGTCAGCGCAACGCGCGCCTGGTCAATGCTCAGGGTCTCAAGATTCATTAGCGTTCAATCACCTTCAGCGTTCAATCACCTTCGGGACCTTGAAGAAGCGGTGGTCCGCTTCGGGTGCTTCCCGCAGCACCGCGGTCCGGTCAATCGAGGGGCGCACGACGTCTTCCCGCAGCGCCTCGGCGGAGGCTTCGATCTGTCCGCCAAGAATCTCGCTGACCTGCGC
>NZ_JBFRCY010000387.1:0-10356 GCF_052113305.1 Terriglobus sp. YAF25 | reverse complement strand
GGAAAGAGCAAACTGAGACGCCATGTAGTAGTAGTAATTCAGGAAGCCCTGATCGTAATACCCCATGGCACGACGCCCCGTGAAGTCGGTGAAGGTTCCCGCACATCCTTTGCCAGCGGCCTGGCAATTCTTCGCATAGTTTTCGTTGGTATGCACGAAACCATCCATCAGGATGGACCTGCCAGTCGTGAAATCGTATCGGCTGACATCGCCATAGCTTTCCAGCCATGAGGATGTCTCGTCTTCGACACAGCTACTGGTCAGTTTGAACAACGAGTAGGCTGTTCCCTCATCGCTCTTATTGCTTATCTTGGCTAGTTTGTCGTCGATGCCGTCGACGTCATAAGTTTTGCCATCGTCACCGACATTCAAGTTGTTCGTCAGGCGATACGGGTTCAACATACCGAAGTACTGGTCGAAGCTGTGGTTCTCCTGCAGCATAAAGATGACATGGCGGATGGATTGCAAATCCGCTGTCACCGTTACCTTCGCAGTAGCAGTTGCATTGCCTCCGCTTGCACCAGTGGCTGTCGCGGTGTAGGTCGTAGTTGCAGTTGGCGTCACATTCTGGGTTCCACCAGTAGCCGACAGCGTATAGCTGCTGCCGTCTGTCCCCGTAATCACTACCTTCGTCGAGTTCGTCGCAGTCGCGGTGAGGGTCGAAGATCCACCGGGTGAGATGGAAGTCGGATTGGCGCTCAGGGTGACCGTTGCCGGGTTGGCCGTCACTGTCACCGTCGCAGTGGCGGTAGCAGTACCGCCGTTGGTGCCCGTAGCGGTGGCCGTATAGGTTGTGGTTGCGGACGGTGTCACAGTCTGAGTTCCGCCCGTCGCCGACAGCGTATAGCTGCTGCCATCTGTCCCTGTAATCACCACCTTCGTCGAATTCGTCGCAGTCGCGGTGAGGACTGAAGATCCACCGGGKGAGATSGAAGYCGGATTGGCACTCAGGGTGACTGTCGCSGSRTTGGCCGTCACTGTCACCGTCGCGGTGGCWGTTGCYGTGCCGMCGGTAGCGCCTGTGGCGGTCGCCGTATAGGTRGTYGTCGCAGARGGCGTCACGCTCTGGGTCCCGCCYGTYGCYGRWARCGTRTAGCGGCTGCCRTCYGTTCCTGTGATRACAACCTGSGTCGCGTTCGTCGCGGTCGCGGTAAGTATCGAAGATCCGCCAGACGAGACCGAGGTAGGATTAGCACCCAGGGTGACTGTGGGCGGGTTGGCCGCTCCACCTACCGTTACGGTCGCGGTAGCGGTAGCGCTTGCCCCTCCGAGCCCCGTAGCGGTAGCTGTATATGTGGTTGTTGCAGATGGAGATACGCTCTGGGTCCCGCCCAGGGGCGACAGCGTATAGCTACTACCGTCACTTCCTGTGACGGAGATATGCGTAGCGTTCGTTGCGGTTACGGTCAGGACGGCCGAACCTTCAGAAGAGATCGAAGTAGGATTGGCATTCAAGGTGACCAGGACAATCGGGTTACCTGACATGCCGGAACCGCATCCGCTCAATATCAATAGCAGGAACAGGAAAACAATCCACTTCGCCTTTACTAAGGCACGCCAGTTGAGGACAGCACCAGCGGCCGGCTCTTCCCGGGCAGCATATCCACCGCTGAAAATGTGCTGCACAGGCATTCCGCCGACGTGTCGAGTCCACACGCTCCATGGACGGAAACGCCTTGCCAATCCTCTGGCATCCACAATCCGCTTGAGCTTGTGCAGCTCAAACCAGCGAAGATAGGTGCGGGCGACATTCGCCATCGCCATCTGGACGCCGGCCTGGTAGTTGTGCYCTGACATCTCCAACTGGAGCTGAGGAGATTCAAGAACACTGACGATCTTCTTGGCAAAATCCGCGGCATCGCCGGTTTTGTAAAACAGGATTGCCATGTCATCGTCTGTCCCCATGCATCGAAAGTCTGGGATATCCGAGCAGACAATCGGGAGGCCATACTCACAAGCCTGATGTGCCGGACCACTGGACCCCGTCGAAGAGTCATAGGGCATCACCAGAAGAGAGCTGGTACGAAACAGCTCTGGAACATCCTTTTGAGGGATATAGCCGAGGAAATCAACCGGAAGGTGGGGCGGCAGCGAGGCGCGCACAGACTCCCAATAGCCGGCGGCGGCGGGATGATTTCCACCGGCCACGATCAGCCGCGCATTGGGAATCTTCTCAAGTACCGCGGGAAACGCCTCCATCAGCCTCTCGAGCCTCTTGTAGGTTCCCCAGTTCCCGAAGGCAAGAATGCGATGTTCCGGGTTTCCACGTCGGCTTAAATCGGGCCCCTCTGAGATGGTGGTGAAGGTGCCATGCGTACCGATCATGATGTTTCGAGCGGCATACTTGCTTTCGAGTGTCTTTCGGTAATCCGATAGCAGAACCGTAACCCAGTTCGCCTTCAACAGAACACGTGTTGCTACATACGTTCCGGTGCGCAGCAGCTTTTCCCGTTGCAGGCTTGCAGTAGAAGCACTCTTGAAGTCGACGTGTTCAATGATGTGATGGAGCGTAATGTGGGTGTAGAATCCGGCTGCCCGGGTAAGAGCCGGGGCGAACAGCCCTAGAAATGCAGCGACTGGATTCTTCGGCGTTCCGAAGCTCGAGAACACCAGGTTGAACCAGACCACATCTGGTCTCCATTCGTGAATTGCTTTAAGAAGCCTTGCGGGGTTCGCCAGGCTGTCGACCTTCCAGCAGCGCACGATCTTTACGCCTGGAAGACCTGGCACCTCTTCTGAAGAGAGGGTTTTTCCATGAGCATCTGTGACGAACTTGTACTCTTCAATTTCATCCGCGAGAACGATCAGCTCTACACCTTCATGACGCTGAATCTCTCTCGCGATATGGTAGGAATATTCGTTCAACGGCCCCTTGCTTGGAGGAAACGCCGCGACTAGGCAGATTCGAATCATGGTACTTAGAAGAGCCGAAATGAGTAATTGGATGTATTGCTTAAGGTCATTTTTTTACAGATGAATGTCCGAAAGTGCCCGTCAATCCTGCAAACTTAAGTAACCGCCGCCTCATTCGGTCAAAGTGTTTGCAGAATGAAAACAGCTTCCACTTATAAGAACTGATCGCCTAGAAGATGGTCAGGCTGAAAAACGGAACCAGCTTCTGGCTCGGACCCTGGGTAAAGTTGGGAAAGTTCTGTGTGCGAACACCTGCCGCCAAACGGATGGGATACTTCAGGCGCACTGCCCCTGTGCTCTCATTGAAGTTGCGTTCGAGCGGCCGAACGTAGGAAACCGTAAACGAGTTCTGGATCATGTCATAGACATGAAACCCACGTGTCAGCTCATAGGAGCTGGATGCCTGCATCTCCCAGCGAGTAGTCGGGGAATAACGAATGGAAGCAGCGGGCCGAAGAGCCTGCGAGATGGCCGAATGGATAGGCGAGTACGGCTGGCTCCGCCACGAACGAAGATCTTCGGCAATCGCTTCCGCGCTAAAACGCGACGAGAAGCGTCGGCTGAGACCGATGTACGTCGATGTGTAGAAGTTTCGGCTGTTTCCTAATTGGGAAGAGTCGAACCGCTGGTCGGTCGTCTTCCAACCGGTAATCAATGCGGTCTTGCCCCATGGCATACCAACCCGAAAATTGATCGCGCCCGAGAGGAGACGCTCGGTGATCGGCGTATCGGTAAACGAGCCAAATTCGGCCGAGAAGAAGCCATCCGCGGAGAGTGCATTGAAGAACGAACTCGTGCTCGCATACGTAAAGACGCGGAAGAGGTTCTGGTTCATCTGAACCGGAGAGCGCGTATCGCGGCGAACGGTTCCCTGTATGCCGCTATTGAGCGAGACGACGTTCGAACCCAGGTGCAGTGTAGGATCAATTCCGAAATTGAGAGCGTAGTCAGTCGTGTTGCGCTGCACGACGGAGCGTGTCGCAGGGACAGAGATGGTGCCCTGTGCGTTTCGGACCTGGAAGAATCCACTCGTCGTCGGCAGCGATGCCAGGTGCAGATTGAAGGAGTTGAGCAGGTTGGTCTCCACCGAAGACCTTGGCGGCGGCAGGTTCGCGACATCGGACGAGCTCACCGGACCCGCAGGGCTATTCAACTTCGAATCGAGAACATACACGGTGCTGTCTTCGAAGATGGGCTGCACCACAAGGTTCGAGAGCAGGCTGATCTTGGGATTTACCCGGTAGCCCTCCGTCCCCCCAGCCTCAAGAAGGCGCTGCTCCGCTGTGGGATCTTCGCCGGCATCAGAAGCTGCTGCGGCAAAGGACGAGAGCGTCTCCGCGCTCCGATGTTCCTGCTGGTACAGCGACGCTTGCGCCAGAAGGTATTGATAGTCCACTTCACTGTCTTCCACCTGCTTGACAGCAGCGAGTTCGGCGGCGGCGCGGCGCGTCTCTCCCAGTGCCAGATAGCTATTGGCGAGAGTGATGCGCACAGAGGTGTCTGGCGCACCTGCGGCCTTGGCGCGTTCGAGGTACGTCTCAGAGAGCTCGTACTCATGCAATTGCTGGAGCACGCTTGCCATGGCGATATATTGTTCGCCGCTGGGAGGATCGGCGTCCTTCGCATCGACTTCCATCTGTGCCAAAGCGATCTGACGCTCCGCGTCCTCAGTCCGCCCTTGTTTCGCCATATTCTTGGCGACGGCCAGACGTACACCCACGCGGTCTTTCGCATGCAACCCGAGCGCCTTGCTGAAACGATTCATCGCCGCGTCCTGCTGCCCCAGCAGACCCAAAGCCTCTCCCGTAGATACATAGATGTCGGCAAGCGCGTCCTGTGCGTCTGAGTCGTCTGCATTCGTCTTGTCCGGCGAGGCTGGCGCCACAGCATACTGCTCGGCCAGATCGACGTCACGCATTGCTTCGTCGTGATTGTGCAGCTCTGCGTTGGCCCGGGCCATGACGGCGTAGAGAGAGGCGTCTTTCGGCAGGTGCTCCCGTGCGTTTTGCAGCTCTTCCAGAGCTTCGCGATAACGACGTTGCGCCATCAGGATATTGGCCAGCCCCAGGTTCAGCGAACCATCATCCGGATCGAACTGGAGAGCCGCCCGGTACTCCTGTGTAGATTTGGTAAGCGCTCCCTGCCGGCCATACGCCGTTGCCCGCACGACGTGGATCATCTTTGAATCGCCCGCGATCGCTTCAGCGAGTTGTGTCTGCTCGATTGCAGCCTTCGGATGACCGAGATTCAACTCCGCGAATGCCAGGCCCATATGCGTATCCGCATCATCAGGCTTGATTTTGAGTGCTGCTTCAAAATCGGCAGCGGCCAGTGCCGGCTTACGTAGATCGTTATAGACAAATCCCCTGTTTGTATAGGCTGTCGCCACCTTCGGATCCCGCTTCAGCGATTCGGTGAAGCTCTTCACCGCCTCCTCGCGCTGACCATTGTGCTTGTAGACATACCCGGCCAAAAGCGGGACATCAGCATCCTTGGGGAGCACATCCAGGTTGTTTGTCGTAAGAGTCTGCAATTCGTCGAAGAGCTGCAGATGAAGCAGATCGTATCCGAGGTAGACAATGACCTCGCGATCACGAGGGACCATCTTGATGGCTTGATGGCCGAGGTCCGCGGACCGACGGTAATCTCCCATGAAGTTGAAGTACCGCTCCTCTTCCCGCAACACCTGAGGCACGCCCAGAGACGTAAGGGCAAAACGGTTACGAGGATCGAGCTTGAGAACCTGCTGGAACACCGCGATCGCTTCGGAGGTGCGGCCGAGTTTCATCAGCACGTCTCCATTGAGCTGAAGACTATTGGGATCGTTCGGGGTGAGCGCGAGAGACTCCTTCATGTCACTCAGAGCCGCCTCGTACTCGCCGGACTCGGAGTGAATCACGGCTCGCAGACGAAGAAACGCGGCACGATCGGATCCGCGCTCATCCAGACTGCCAATCAACTTTTGCGCACTTGCCAGTTCCTGGCGAGCCTGGTCAGGCTGGTTGAGGTTCTTGTAGAGCGGAATGAGATCCATGTGGAGCTGGATGCCGTACAACGGGCCTTCGATCGGGGTAGGTGGCAGGGCCGCGATCGCAGCGCTGAACTCATGGGCCGCATCTTCATCRCGATCCTGGATCTGTGCGATCTGGCCGCGAATCGCGTGCAGGCGATAGTAGTTTGCATCAAGCCTGGACGCACGCTGCAGGAATTCTTCTGCGCGATCAAAAGATGCAATGCCCACCTGTGCCTGTGCGGCGGATAACTGCAGAGTGAGATCACGCGGCATGGCGTCCGCGGCCTGGGCGTAGGTCCGCGCCGACTCTTCCGGGCGTCCCGCGAGGCCATACGTAAACGCTAACTCGGCCACCACATCGGGCTTCGGATTGCGGATTCCGAGAAGCGACGAGACAGCTTTGTCGTAGTCACCAGTATCACGATAAAAGGCGGCAAACGCCCGCTGCACGTCAGGGTTGTTCGGGGCCCGGCCCTTTGCCAGTTCCAGATAATGGGCAGCCTGGTCCATCTGCTTCAGATGCTGGGACGCAATCGCGAGCAGGAGCTCTGTCTGCGCCGCGGGCTCCAGATGCTCGGCCTTCTCAAGCCAGATCTTTGCCTCCTGGTAATTTGCTGTCCGAATGTACAGATCACCGAGAATTAGAAGCTCGTTTTTGCGCTGAGGCGCCGCGGCCACGACCTGCTTCAGCAGGCGCTCAGCCTCCCCCGTACGCCCGGAGGCGAGATAGGTCTGCGCCATTCCGGACATTCCATCAATGGAAGACGGATTCAAGCGCAGACTATGTTGATAGGCTTTCAAGGGAGGGGGCTCCAAGGCTAGCGAATTTGCACGTTCGGATGCTGATGGAGGCATTGCAAGTTGTCCGGGCTCCTAAGTCAGAGGACAGCGAACTTACATATTTGAAGGAGTTTTCGAGTGAGCAACTAAGARCAGAAGAGAGCGCATCTCAAGGAAACACAAGAGGGAAGACCCTTGCAAAATCCTGCTTCTGCGTATCCATCTGCACGACCGATTCCCATGAGCTTCATTCTCATGGTCGCTGTAGCCGTTCATCTGCCGTTGCTGCTGATGCAGCTGCCGCTGAAGTCGTACGACACCAACTTCCACATTTTCTTTGCCTCGCACTACGCACAACACTGGTTCGACCCTTGGAACCCCAAGTGGTTTGCCGGTTTCTCCCAGACCACGTACCCGCCTCTGCCACAGCAGTGGACCGCGATCCTTTCGTGGGTCCTGGGACTGAACCTGGCGTATATGGCCGTGCAGTTCGTTGGAATCCTGCTGCTGGTTGTAGGGGTATACCGCTTCGCGGAGCTCTGGGTTTCCCCACGCGCTGCATCATACGCCGCGCTTGCATCCGTCTTCATCGCCGCCGAAGGCTTTCTTGTCTATTCGGCAGGCCAGCTCAGTACTACCGTCGCCGCTCCCATTTACCTGAACGCACTTCCCTTTCTCTTCCAATGGCTTCGCCACGGAAGCTGGCGATCTTTTTTGAAAGCATTTGTGCTGCTGGTAACCGCGGCGGCCGCCCATCACGTCACGCTCATCTTCGGCTCGGTGCTATTTGCGCTGCCGGTCATCGCGCTCGCATGGATGGATGGCCGCGACAGCGAGGACTCAGATAAGGTCTCCATGCCAGCCCTGGTGGTCCGCGTTGTCTCGATCGCCGTTGCCGCTGGAGCGGCGATTGCGGCTGTACTACTCCCCTTCTGGATCGGATTGATCCGCTATCCCGTAACCCAGACCCCCATTGCCCACGCCAGCCGCGCCAACTTTCTGCTGAGCCCAGAAGCGGGAATAAACTACTTCGTCGTCCCCTATGGCGCCCTGATTCTGGCCCTGCCTTTCATCGTGATTCGCGGCAGTTCCATCCGCCGGCTCCGGCCGCTGCTGATCGGTTTCTGGGCGACGTTCCTGCTTGGCCTCGGTGGAACCACTCCTGTAGCTCCGGTCCTGCTGGGCCGCTCCTTCAACGTCTTGACCTTCGAGCGGTTCAGCTACTGGGCGACCTTGCTCTGCCTGCCTATCCTTGGCCAGGTGATCGTGGAGGCTGTTGACCGGTTTCGGCTGAAGGCGCTAATCCCGATTGCATCGCTTGCAGCAGCCACATGCGCGTTGGCAGTGGCGTGGTCGACATACAAGCCGGCCGATGCATCCAATCTCAACGTTGATTCTGTCGCGTTGTGGCTCAACCGAGACGGGCATGACCACTACCGCTACATCACGCTGGGGTTTGGGAACAAGCTGTCACGCCTGGCAATGCAGACAAACGCCAATAGCGTCGATGGAGAATCCAATTCGGCCCGTATGTTGCCGGAGCTTACCCAGTTTGGCGGTGCAGCCCTTACCAGTTCCAAGTACTTTGCCAAGCCTGGCCTGGATTCGCTGAGGGCCATGCTCAACCATGCCGACCGGTACGGGCTGAAGTTCATCATCGTCCGCGATCCCTATTACGATCCGCTGCTCTACTTCGCCGGTTGGCGCCAGGTAGATTCTCTTGACGACAAGACAATCACCATCTGGAGCAAGGACGGAGTGCCCCCCGCGCTTCCGATGAATGCCGCGGAGATGCCGACCCACTTCCAGGGTCTTATCTGGGGGACGCTACCAGTCGGCTTCAGCCTTCTTGCCATGCTTGTCGTTCTACTTCCGGAAAAGCGGTTGCGTCCGGAGCATGTTACAGATGCCGCCTATACGCGGGAACATCTCGTCTCTGGAGGAATGGTGTCGTGAGCCAAGGAAGACTTCTCGCTACCGCGATTGCCGTCACGACCGGCCTGCTGGTCACCGCAGGCACCTTGTGGCCCTCCGCCRTCGCTGCTTCCTATGGTGGAGGCAAGACGGAAGGCATACTCAGCTCCACCTCAACTCCGGAGGCGGCAGTGAATGACCTTACCGCGCAGCTCAAGCTGCACGCGCTGGCCAAGGCGTATTCAAGCCTGGCCAATAAGGCCGAGTTCAGCGAAGCCGACTTCGAGCGCGACCTGCTTGGTACCGGGCTAAGCCTCCGCACCTATGCAACGCTCGACAGCGTCGAAGTGCGCCCCCTCCATCAATCCGCAACTGACGCCGACCTGACGATGAAGATGCATTGGTCCTCAGTCGTGGGCAACTTCGATGACGCACGCGACGTTCATGCCGTCAAAGTAGGTAACCGCTGGGCGCTCAACTGGCCGTTGAAGCACGAGTCACCTGTACCGCCGCAGGTGATTCCAGTCAACTACCTGCGCTGGGACGTCATCTATCGCGGCGCGGGCGACGACTGGGGGAGCCAGGACGTGGAAGCACCCCATGTTCGCATCGTCGACATGCATCCCCTGAGCCGCGCTGAAGGTGTCGTGGTGATGGGTGAGTTGCTGAACGAGGACGTTGTACCCGCCTTCGTCTCGGTAAAAGCCACACTCGTAACCAAGGCAGGAGAGACGCTGGACAGCGAAGGCTCCTTCGACATGATCTCGCATACCCTGCTGCCGAAACAGGTCACGCCATTCATCATCCATTTCCCGGGAACCGACCTTTCCAAGATCTCCACCATCCGCATGGAACCGACTTCCGTACTGGTGGCCGCATCGGCCGACCCGGTGGTCGAGATTGAAAACCAGCAGTACCAGGAAGGTTCCGGCGCTGCTGTCACGGGTCAGCTCACAAACCAGAGCGGACATACGGTCAATGTCTCCCATGTGTTGACGACGTTTTATGACGCCAACGGTCAGGTGCTCTGGGTCGGCGGGCAGTATATCGATCGCGCCCTGCAGCCGCAGACTCCCGTGGATTTCCGCGTTCCCGTGCCTCAGGACCTCGCCGGAAAGGTGAAGAGTGAGCGCACCGTGGTCTCTACCTATATTCAGGGGAATTCCTAGTGAAACCGCGAGCATTGCTTTTACTGACTCTCGCTCTGCCGATATCGGAGATGGCTGCTCAGGAGATGCAGGTCCCGAGTACGGTGACGGCCGGAAGCGCCTTCACCGTCACCACGGCCGGCAGCGGAAAGGCTGCCTTGTACATAGTCGGCCCAGGACAGGCGCTTCGCCGGGATCTTCAACTTGGAGAGCGTGTCTCGTTTGCCACAGGGGAGCTATACAGCGCCGGACACTATACGGCGGTACTGGCAACCGAGTCTTCGGCGAAAAACGCAGAATTCGATGTGTTGCCCGCTGCGCAGCCGGGTTCCCTGGGCTTTCTGGCGCGGCCTTCCCGTTTGCCGGTCAATGTGGCCAATGGCATCAGCGGCTCCATGTATGTCTTCGACTCGTATCGAAACCTGATCACCAACCCAATGCCTGCAACACTTGAGCTATCCATCGCCGGTGGGGCGACCCTAACGCGTACGGTAACAACGCGCAACGGGTTGGCGTGGGCGACGATGAACTCAGCCACCAAAGAGGGTTCAGCGCGATTTACGGCGCGCGTTGGAGATATCTCAAATA